>NZ_JACHFA010000002.1:222673-435227 GCF_014201705.1 Borreliella spielmanii
AGTTGTCAAGAATTCGTTTAGATCTTTAATAGCTTGTTGGCGTGTTTTTGGGTTTTCAAGATCACTAGGTTTTATTGAATGCACCTTAGATTTAAGGTCTTCTAATTCCTGTGTTTTCTTATCTTCTTTGTCTAATTGAAAAATGTCTTTTTTGTAAGGATCTTTTGGTATATTAATTAAATTTGGTTCAATATCTTTTTTTATTAAGGTTAATAGTAAGTTGGAGGCTTCTTTAGTTTTTAAGCTTTCAATCAATTCATTTACTTTTTGGAATTTATTGCTTAAGCCCTTTTTAATTAATTCTTTTAATCTGTTTTTTCCAAGTGAGACTCTACCGGTATTAATATCATCTAATATTTCATAGAGCTCTTTTTTTATTAAGTAACTATATGGTCTATGAATTTTTCCTATTATTGTCTGGCTGGGTGGAGAAAGATCACGCTCTTTTTTAGAATTTGAAGGCATCTTTTTTAAAGATTCCCCATTATCATTGTTTAAATATTTACTCTTTTCTGGGTTTTTTAAAATGTGCTCTGAATTTTTTTCTTTGGGAAAATTTGTGTTTTGCTTGTCATTTTCTATTTTTTGAGGGTTGTTTAAAACATGTTCATTGTTTGATTTTTCACTTAAATTTTTTTTTAGTTTTTCCAAAGAAAATAAATTTTTTTGATCATTAATGTTTAATTTGGGATTTGGAGCCTGTATTATTTGATTTTCTTTTTTTTGGGGTATTGTATTTTGGTTTATTTTTTCTGGAATTTTGCTTTTTTTAAATTCAGATATGTCTTCATCTTCAATGCCAACATCATCGTTTCTGTCAGAGTAGTTTTCTGTTATTGCGGTGTCTTTAATGTATCTATTATTAAATGCAATATCAAAATTTTCGTTTACATTTGTTTTTATACTGTCTTGACCTTTAATCTTGTCTAAGATTTGATTTGCAGAATCTCTTTGTAATTCGTTTGATTCAAAAGGACTACTGTTGGCAATTTCTGCTAGTGTATTTGTAAGCATTGCAATATCTTCATTTTGCGGGTATTTATCTTGCAGAAGTTTTGCAACAGAATATGCTTTTTTATAGTTTCGGTCTATTACACTGTTTTTAACTTCGTTTAGCATTATTTCTCTGTTTTTATCATTTAATTTTCTTTGATATATATAGTAACCAAAGCCCCCAAATGATAAGATAATTAATAAAATTAAAAGCAACAATACCGAAAAATTCGTACGTTTTTTATTCATCTATGTATAACTCCTCTTGCCAATTAAGTTTTTCCAGCTCAATTAAAGAATTTGTTTCTAGATTGTCGTTAAAACCATCTTTAAGTATTTGGTTTTTATCTTCTTTTGCGTATACAATATGTTCGGTTCTTCCCTTTAAACTTTTGTCAAGTTTTTCAAGATTAATTTTTTCATTTCTTAAATAGCTTATTATAAGCAAAATACTGTCTTTTTTTTCTGTTTTTGATCTAAGGGTAATAAATTGTGAGTAGTCATGGATAGCCATAGTATATGAATCCCAAGCTTTTTGGTATTCTTTTTCTTTAGATGTTATTTTGCCCTGTTGAACATAGGCATTAGCTCTGTTTAGTAGAGCGCTGTCATAATTGGGTTTGCTTTTAATAGAGTTGGAATAATATTTTATTGCTAGAGGATAGTAACCTTCTCCTCTGTTAAACATTATGTTTCCTAATTCATAATATAGTATATAATCTATTTCGCCTCCTATTGCAATTCCATCGAGCAAGGCCCCTTCAGCTTCTGTTAGTTGGTTATTTTCTCTGTATGCTATTGATAAAAAGTAATAGCCAAGTTGTACTTTTGGATATTTTTTAATAGCATCGCTTAGTGTTTCTATTGCTTGAATGTAATTTTTGTTTTTCATTTCTTCTTTACCAATTCTAATTAGCCTTTGAGAATATGCTAATTTTGAATTAAATATTAAAATTAAAAATAAAACAAAAATTGTAAAATTTTTATTTAATAATAAATAAATTTTCATTTTTTCCCATTCTGTTTAATTTAGATTAAATGTCTTTAGCTTTCATAAGTTCTTTTTTAAAATTTATTTTTTGCTTCAATTTTGCTTTGAAAAAAGAAATAAATTCTAATAAACCACTTTTTTCATTAGATTTTATCTTTTTATTGTTTTTTAATTCTATCAAATTCTCACAATATATTAAATAGTATAATGCAGGCAATAATTTTTTCTCATTTTCATTTTCTAGTTTTTCAATAAGATTAAATCTTATATTTTTGAGAATAATTTTTAAAATTCTTGATCTTGTTTTTAGTGATTTTATTAAAAGATATGATTTTTGATAATCTAGTTGGTTGGGATTTATTTTTTGCATTTTTATTATTTTTTTAGGTATTGTAATTTTATTCTCGTCAAGGTAAAGCAGTATATCTGATATAAACTTGAAATGCTTATTTTCAATATTAGGGTAAAAGGATAAAAAATATACAAATATTTGATTTTGTATTTCAAAAGTTTTAGTTTTAAAAAATTCTTTCATGTGTTGGCAATAAATTTTTTTATCCTTATTATCAGCATAAATATAGAATGAAATCCATCCATAAGTTTCTATATTCTGAGAATTTTTTTCGACGTAGTTTATAATACTTTGCATGAATGCATTTTTAATGTACTTGTCTTTAAATAAGCTTGAGCTTTCGTAAGGGTTGAAATTTATTTTGTCAAAAGATGTAAAAAAATCTTCTGTTTGAAATTTTGCGTTTATAATTTCTTTAATTTTTTCTTTTATATTGATTAATTTGTGTTTTTCAATGTATTCAAGTGCATTTATGAAAGATTTCCAATTATTCGATATTTTGTCCCTGAAAAACCAAGTTAAATATTTTTTTATTATTGTTTTCTCAATTACATATAAATAACACTTTAATGTGTCTTGGAAATCCTTTGGAATGTATTGTGTAAAATCACTGAAAAAATAATTAAAGTTAATATTTTTACTCGAACCTTTATAAAAAATTTCGTTAAGACTTAAAGTTTTTATTGCACGTAAGTAGTTTAAAATTTCATTGTATTTTAGCGCTAGAATTTCTTCTTCTAAGTATTTGTAATATTTTATTAAAATTTTTATAAAAATGTTTTTACTTAAACATCCAACTGGCCAATATGTAAGTATTAGCATTTTTTTTAGTTTTATTAGTCTGCTTTCTTTATTAATTAAGCTTGATTTAAAAACTTTTTGATTTTCTGATTGATTTTTTAAATTTTTATTTATGATATTTAATATTTCAATTTTATTTTTATTTCTTACAGCTACTAGAATATCTATTGTTTGTTCCAAGTTGTCAATGTTAATATTGCTAGAAAAATTTAATATAATTTGCTTGTAAATGTCTTTTTTTTCTTGAGAATAATAAGGATTATTTTGTATTTCAATTAGTTTTAAAAAATTATTAGATTTTAGTTTATATGTTATTCCTAGTTTTTTAGTGTTAAAGTTGGATTCTTTGCTTATTTGAGTTAAGTTTTTACTTTTTACTATTTCTAATATCCATTTTTTAATTATTTCATTTTGAGTTTTTTTGTAGTAGTATTCTTCAAGCGAAGTATTTAATACATTTTTTTCCTTTGCATAATCATTGCTAATTTTTATAAGTTCAATTATTTCAGGTTTTTTTAATTTGTAAAGTTGGGAAGAAATGCTATATTTTAAAACTTTTTCTTCTATATATTTGATTATGTATTTTTTTAATGTAGCAAGGGAATTATAAAATTCTGGATCTTTTTTAATCGTTTTCATTTATTCTTTTTTTTATAACTTTCATTAAATTTTTATCTTTTTTTGCAAAATTTATTATTGCCTCTAAATAGCCTTCAATAGTTCCTATGTCAATTCTTTTTCCCTTAATATTCTTATATAATACTTTTTTTTGATCCATTAGTTTTTTCAAAGCATAAATGTGATAATACTCACCTTTTTTATGCAGTTTAAATCCTTCTTCTAAATGTTCAAAAAACTCATAGTTGTATAAAAATCTTCCAATAGATGCTTTATTGCTAGGTTCACTTCCGATTTTTGGTTTTTCAATAATGTTTTTTACATGGATTTTGTCTTTGTAGAGATCTATTACCCCATATCTGTTTATATTTTCTGGATTTTCAATAATAGATATTATGTTTTTTCCAGTTTTTTCATGAAGTTTGATCAATTGTAAGCTTAATGGTGGGTTTCCAATGTGAAGATCGTCAGGGTAAGCCACAATTACAGGTTCTCTGTTTATCCAGGGTTTTGCATAAAGTAGCGCATTTCCTGTGCCCAGCATTTCTTTTTGTCTTATGAAGCTTATGTTAATTTTTTTGTTTTTAATCTTTTCTAATTCATTTTCTTTATTTTCTTTTAAGAAAATATTTTCAAGTTCAATTTCTCTGTCGAAATAATCTTCAAGAGCTTTTTTTCGCCTTGAGCTTATTAATAAAATGTCTTTTATTCCTGAATCGATAAATTCTTGGATAATATAATCTATGGCTGGTTTGTTTAAAATTGGCAACATTTCTTTTGGAATTGTTTTTGTTATTGGTAAAAATCTTGTTCCATACCCAGCTGCCAGAATAATGCCTTTCATACTTTTCTCTCTTGAAATAAGATTATATCAAAAATTTAATTTTATATATTAAATGTTTTTTAAAATTGTTTTAAAATCTTTACTTATGTATGTAAGTTCGGGTAAATATAAAGGTAAAAAAATTTTATTTCCCAAGACCGGTGTTATTCGTCCTGTGATGTCTATTGTTAGAGAAGCCTTTTTTTCTATTATTTTCAAGGATATTATTAACTCAAAATTTTTAGATGTTTTTGCAGGAACCGGCATAATGTCTGTTGAGGCTCTTAGTAGGGGAGCAAGTCTTGCCCATCTTGTTGAATGTAATAGAAAAACTAAAAGTACATTAGTGAAAAATTTTAGCTTTGTTGAGGAATTTTATAAGTTTTTTTTTCAAAGAGCAGAGGATTTTTTGGTCAAAAAAGATCTTTTTTATGATTTTATTTATCTTGATCCTCCTTTTAATTATAAAAATAAGATTAATCTACTCGAGATTATTTTAAAAGGTAAAATTTTAAATGATAAAGTTAGCATTATTATGCATTGTCCTTTTAGTGAAAATTTGGATATAAATACATCAAAATTTTCAGTTTATAATTTAAAAAGGTATGGGGGATCAAAACTTATTTTTTTAAGAATATTATAGGATTTAATTTTTTTCATGGTTAAAGAGGACGAGTTGAATTTCATTTTTATTTAATTCTGGAATGTTGTTTTGTATCGCAAAGTCATCCGCAATTTTTAATGGATTTTTTTTGTAATTGCCATTAGCATCTTTTATTAAAATTTCTCTGTTTTCAAGATCCATTATTATTTCTTCTATTTTATAAGTCTGGTTTTTTTTGTTTATTATGGATAGATTTGGCATAATGCTCATTTTGTATTCAATAACAGCAGCTTGAAAAAGATTTTCATTATTATTTTTTTTGTTTACACTTACTATTTGTCCGTAATCAAAAGGTGCAAGTATTGTTAAAAAATTTTCTAGCATCTTAATGTCAAATTTTTTATTTTTTGTTTGCTCACTTGGTTCTTTCCTGCTCCAGAAGTATTCTCCACTATTTTCTGTTAGGAATTTGACAGCCTCTAAAGGGTTAGCGCTTTCTTTTATTATTATTGGATTTACTAATTCATCGTAGGTATCTATTATGCAAAAAATCCTAACAAGCTCATGAATAAATTTGTTGATTTTCAGTTGTGGATACCCAGTAGCATCAAGGTATTCTTTTTGCCCATTGATTATCATTTTTGTAATAGCTGAAATATCCTCTCTTATTCTAAATAAATTCTTAGCAATGTTAATACTTTTTTCCAAGTGTTCTATTTTTAATTTGTGATGTTCTTTTAAATTTTTGTCTTTAAGGCTTATTTTGTTTCCTATATTTTCTAATATTGTTGTATGCATTAATCCTATTGAGTGTAACAATGATCCAAGTGCGGCTTGTAGTATCATGTCTTCTGGGTAAAAAAATTCTGTAAATTCGGTATATTCAGTTTTATCAAGAACAAATTTCATAGTTGAGCGCGGGGCATTTTGCAAAGATCTTACTTTATTTAAATTCGCAATTGTAATTAGAAAATAAATTGTTGTGTCGACTGAATGTAGCAGTATTGAATCGCCTTCTGTTTTAATTTTACCTTTAAAAAATTCATAATCTCTTCTAGCAGAATATAAATATAATTTTTTTAAAGTTTTTTTATCTTTAAGGTTTTCTTTTGTTCTAAGCTTTTGAACATCAAAATAATGATATATTTCTAATAAAATTTTTTGCAAAGATATTATTTTATGTCTTGGAAGTATTTTAAAGCTCCCTTCTAATATTTCTTTCCAATAAATTTGATTGGGCTCGACCTCCATTAATGTATTTATTTTCATGATCGGTTTTTTCCCTTTGGTAAAAAATATTAGGTCGTCTTCTCTAAAGGGTTTATATACATCTTTTAGATTATCTATTAACTTTTCTCTTAAATAATTAAGATCATCATTTAAAATTTCTTCATTTATTTTTTTTATCAGGTCCTCATATGAGACATTTTCTTCTTTTTTAAGTACAGGAATGTACGGAGTATTACCTTTAGCAAGTATTTTGATAATTTTTTCATTTACTCTTGTTCCAAGTTTTGATAAATTTCCTATTCTTGCAAAAATTACGTCTTGTTCATTTAGATCCTTTATTTGCTTTATTTCTTTAAGTATCACTTTGAGATCCTTTTAATCTTTAAATAAATATCGCCGAGGAGAATCGAACTCTTGACACAAGGATTTTCAGTCCTATGCTCTACCAACTGAGCTACAGCGACAATTGTAATTTAACTAACATGCTGCCGAGGAGAATCGAACTCCTGACACAAGGATTTTCAGTCCTATGCTCTACCAACTGAGCTACAGCAGCTTTTATTCTAGTACCTTAATTTTTCCATAAGTGTATATGTTTGTCAACTCTTTTTAAATTTTAGCATTTTAAATGCAGCGCTAAGAAAATGCTTTATAGTTGCCTTAGACTTTAAAATAAGCAATTTTGAATTTATAGAATAAATTTTCAATTTATTTTGTGAAGATATTTAAAGAAATCCATATCTGTTGAGAAAATTTTTCTTTTATCTTTTAATACCGCTTTATAGCTTTCTAATGCCTGCCAAAATTTGTAAAATTCAATATTTTTACCATATGTATTTGAATAAATTCTTGCGGCTTCTAGATCCCCTTCAGCTTTTATTTTTGCAGCAGTGGCTTTTGCTTCGCTTAATAGGCTTAATTTTTCTTTTTCTATGCTTCCAAGAATTTCTGTTTTTTCAGCTAACCCTATACTTCTTTGTTCTTCTGCGATTTGTTGTCTTTCTGAAATCATTCTGTTGTTTACGGATTCAATAAGGCTTGGATCATAAGTAACTTTTCTTATTAGTACGTCTACAATTTCAATCCCAATATCTTTAGTATTGTTGTTTGCTATATGAATTATTTCTTTTTCGATTATCTTTCGCCCTTTTGTTATTTTATAAATACCATTGATTTTTGTTTCTTGTGGGGTGAGTATTCCATTAGACAAACGTTGAATTGGATCGTTTGAGCTTCTTATAATTTCGAGCAAAGGATATTTTGCAATAACTCCTCTAACAGCTGGCTCAATTGCTGCGTCAATTCTAACGTAAGCTCTATTCATTGTTTTTATTGTTGTATAGAATTTATTTATGTCTGCAATTTTCCATCTAGCTGTTGTATCAATCCATATTAATTGCTTTTCTTCTCCCCCCGTTGGGATTCTTTGGGGTTCTCCATCCCATCTAAGAATGATTTTGGGAAATATTTGTACATTTTCAATTAATGGAATCTTATATTTAAGACCAGCTAAACTTTCAGTTCTTTGGATTTTTCCAAGTCGAGTGGTTATTGAAATTTCATTTTCTTTTAAAATATAAATTGGTTGAAAAATGGACAAAATAGTTAAGCAAACTATTATTGTAAAGGTTATAATTTTTATAGTAGAGAATAAAAGGTTTATTATGAATTTCATTTATTTTACCTCTTTAAATGGTAGAAAATTTTTTAAGTTTTTATCAATTAATTCAATATTATCTTTATTTTCAAGTATTTCTTTCATGGTTTCATTGTAAAGCCTTTCTTTTGTAATTTCGGGATTTTTTAAGTAAGCGTTTAGTATGGCATTAAAAATTTCTGTGTCTGCTAATGCATTGTTTATTCTGCTTTCTTTGTATCCCCTGGCTTCTTCAATAACTTTTAATGCTTCACCTTTAATTTTGGGAACTATTTGATTAAATTCTTTTTTTCCTTCGTTTATGTATTTATTTTTGTCTTGAATAGCAATGTTTACATCTTCAAAGGCCTCGTAAACTTTCCCTTTTGGGGGTAGGGCATTTCTAATTTGTACTTGCACCACATCAATACCGAGATTGTAATTATTTATTATTTCATTCATGGAAGATTTTACACCTTCTGTTACTCCTACTCTGTTGTCATTTATTATTTCAAAAATGGTATTGTCTCCAATTAATCTATTCATTGACGACTTTGCAATATCTTTAATTGTTGTCTCGGGGTCTTCTACTTTAAATTTAAATGAATAAGGATCTCTTATTTTGTATTGTACTAACCATTCAATGTTTATGATGTTTAAATCTCCAGTAATAATCATGCTTTCATCGCGCGCACTGTCGCTTTCTCTAATATCGTTTGGAGATATTATAAATCCAAATTTAATTTCTTGGACTATTTTTACGGGTACTATAAATTTTTCTTCAATTAATGGAATCTTAACATGTATTCCTGAATCAAGAGTTCTGTTAAGCTTGCCAAGACGAAGTACAATTGCTTCTTCTGATGGCCCGACTATGAATATATTTGCAATAATTATTATTAATATAAGTATTAAAGTAATAATAATTATTAAATATTCGTAAATTTTATTAAAAATTTGTTTTATTTTAAACATTTGCTTCTCCCAATGTTTTTAATTATTTTTACTTTGTAAGCGAATTTTATCACTACTTCTTGGATTTGATAAAAGTTATTGTTTCGATTTTATTATTTTGAATTTCCTTAATAAAATATTCCCCATCAGTTGTTTTTACGGTTTCGTCTTTTTTTGGTATTTTATCAAGTAGATCTATTAAGTATCCTCCAATTGTATTTGTATATTCTTTATGTTTGATAGATATTCCAACTATCTCTTCGATATCATCAAAAGTAGTTTCTCCAAGTATTGAGTAAGTATTGTCGTTGATTTGTGTAATCAGAGGCTTTTCTTCGTTAATGTCGTATTCATCAGATATTGCTCCAAAAATTTTTTCTACTATGTCTTCTATTGTAAGTATTCCTGAAAAACCACCATACTCGTCAATTACGATTGCCATTATTTTTTGCTTTTCCCTCATAATATTTAGTATGTCTTTTATTCTTTTGTTTTGTTGTACAAATACAGCCGGTTTAATAAATTGAGAAACGTTTTTATTCATATCTTTTTTATTGACTTCTATTAGGTCTTTAGCTATTAAAATTCCAATTATTTGTTCTCTGCTTTGCCCTTTGTATATAGGAATTCTAGAGTATCCTTCCTCTTTGATCAATTTAATTATATCTTTTACTTTTGATGAGCTTGAGAGTGAAAAAACTTCTGTTCTGTGAGTCATGATCTCAGAAGCCCTTACTTGATCTATGTCTAACATTTTTTGCATAAATATTCTAGAGTCGTTTTTTAAAATTCCTAAATTTCCTGCTAAAGAGAGCATATTTTTTATGCTCTCTTTAGTCATTTGATGACTTGTTTTAATTTTAAAGAGTTTTAATATTTCTTTTATTATTTTGTTTATTATATATATTAACGGGGTAAATATAAAAATTAATGGTTTTAAAAAAAATGAAGTAGATAATGCAATAATTTCATTATTTAGAATTGCAATTTGTTTAGGAAGTATTTCTGCAAAAATTAAAACGATTATTGTTATTAAACCTGTTGATATTGCAAGCGCGCTGTTTCCATATTTTTCAAGCACAAATTTCGTTGTAAGTGTACTTGCTATAATATTTGATATATTATTGCCGATAAGAATAGTGGTGATTAATTTTGAAGGAGATTGAACCAAGTTGTATACCGATATTCCTGATTTTCCCCTTTTTCTTATATCTTGTATCTGAATCATGCTTAAAGAAGTATAAGCGGTTTCAGATGCCGAGAAAATAGCAGATAATATTATAAATAGTAGTATCACGATTAATTCTAACATATATGTATTATTTTAATTTATCTTTAATAAAAATGCTTTAAGTTATACTCTTAAACAATAAAAATATTTTTGATTTGACCTTAGAAGGCGCTGACCGGAATCGAACCGGCGAATCAAAGTTTTGCAGACTTCTCCCTTAGCCACTTGGGTACAGCGCCTTGTAACATTGCTTAGTTTATTAAAAAAATAGAAAATTGTAAATATATTTTCTATTGAAGCATAATTTTTGAATTTCTTAGCTATTTTTATTAGTTTTATGTAAAATTTTAATGTATGAATAAAAAACTTAATGACGTTTTATTAAAATTGGATCAAGATTTAATAAAATATGTAAAAGGTTCTCTTAATTTAGAAATATCAGGAGTTACTTACAGTTCTAAATTAGTTTTACCCAGGTTTGTGTTTTTTGCTCTTCCAGGAATTCGTTTTGATGGGCATGATTTTATTGAAATGGCAATTCAAAAGGGTAGTAATGTTATTGTGTGTTCACAAGATTTGGATTTTTACAGCCCTAATGTTACTTATATTAAGGTAGATGACTTTAGTATAAGAAAATTTATGTCTAATTTTTCAAATATTTTTTATGATGAGCCTTCAAAAAAATTAAAAGTTATTGGAGTCACTGGTACTGACGGTAAAAGTTCTGTTTGCTATTATATATATCTGCTATTAAAAAAAAGGGGCATTAAAGTGGGCTTTGTATCGACGGTATTTTTTGATGATGGTAGCGGGAGCTTAATTAAAAATCCTTACAGACAATCAACCCCCGAGTCAACAGAAATACATGCATTTTTAAGTAATATGGTTAAAAATGGGGTTCAATATGCAGTTCTTGAATCTACTTCTCATGGGCTTGATTTTGAAACAGCAAGACTTATTGATGTTAATTATTTTGCGGCTGTTTTTACTAATATTGGACATGATCATCTTGAATTTCATGGTACAATTCGAAATTATGTGAATGTAAAGTTAGGCCTTTTTCAATCTGTTAGCGATGATGCTGGTTTTGGTGTTATTAATCTTGATGACGTTTATTCTTCTGACTTTAAGAATGCTATTAAAAAATCTTTTACTTATAGCTTAAAAAATAGTCAAGCAGATTTTTTTGTCAGTTTTATTGATGAGAAAACAGATTCTACCAGGTTTGAATTTTATTACAAAGGGATTAAATATTTTGCTAATGTTAATCTGCTAGGAAGCTTTAATGTTGAGAATGTAATGGCTGCTCTTATTTTGGTTTCTAAACTTCTGAATATCGACATTCAAGATATTGTTGATGAGCTTGTTTGTATTAAAAGTCTTGATGGGCGTATGGATAGCATTAATTTGGGGCAAAATTTTTCTGTAATAATTGATTATGCTCATACCCCAGGTGCTTTTTCTAAACTTTTTCCTATTTTTAAAAGATTTGCTATAAATAGATTGATTTCTGTTTTTGGATCTGCAGGAGAAAGAGATGTTGCAAAAAGATTTTTACAAGGACAAATTTCAGATATTTATTCTGATTTAATATTACTTTGTGATGAAGATCCAAGAGGCGAAAATAGTATGTGTATAATTAAAGATATTGCAAAAGGGATTGTGAATAAAGTTGTAAATCGGGATTTATTCTTTATTCCCGATAGAAGGCAGGCTATTGAAAAAGCAATAAGCCTTGCAAGGGCAGGAGATTTGGTTGTAGCTTTAGGTAAAGGTCATGAAAGTTCAATAATTTACAAAAATAGAGAAATGTTTTGGAATGAACAAGAGGTAGTTAAAAATGCTATTTTAAGTTTAGAAAAGGAGAAGTGATGTGAAAAAAAATCTTATGTTAATATTTGGTGGTGTTTCTTTTGAACATGAAATTTCTTGTAAATCTGCTTATAGTATTTATTTAGCCCTTTTAGATTTAAATAAATATAATATTTATCCTGTTTATATTGACAAGTGTTCAGGTATTTGGTATTTATTAGATTCTGTTTCTGATCCCCCAAATCCTATTAATACAGATGTTTTGCCTATTGTTAGTTTATTACCAGGTCTTGGAATTTTTTCAAATAACAAAAATCTTGATATTGATGTTGTTTTTCCCGTTGTTCATGGAAGAACCGGTGAAGATGGTGCTATTCAGGGAGTTTTAAAAGTTATGGACATTCCTTGTGTTGGTGCAGGCATTATGGGAAGCGCTATTTCTAGTAATAAATATTTTTGCAAACTTTTGCTTAAAAGTTTTAATATTCCTATAGTGCCTTTTATTGGGTTTAGGCAACATGATTACTTTTTAGATAAAGAGGAAGTAAAAAAAAATGTAAAGGAGAGTTTAGGCTATCCTGTTATTGTTAAGCCTGCAGTATTAGGGTCTTCGATTGGAATAAATGTGGCTTACAGTGAAAATCAGATTGAATCTTTTATTGAGGAAGCTTTAAAATATGACCTTACCATTGTAATAGAGAAATTTATTGAAGCTAGAGAGATCGAATGTTCTATTATTGGCAATGAAAAGATGAAAATATTTTCTCCTGGGGAAGTTGTTGTTCAGGATTTTATATTTTATGATTATGATGCTAAATATTCTGTTATTCCTGGAAATTCTATTATCTTTAACATCCCCGCACATCTTGAGACAAATCAGTTGTTAAGCATTAAGGAATATGCCTTTCTTGTTTATAAAAATTTAGAACTCAGAGGCATGGCAAGAGTTGATTTTTTTGTTGAAAAAAAATCAGGAGTAATCTATCTTAATGAAATAAATACTATTCCAGGATTTACCGATATATCTATGTTTGCTAAAATGTGCAGTCATGATGGTCTTCAGTTTAAGGACTTGGTAGATAATTTAATTGATTATGCTTTTCAAAGTTACATTAATAGAAAAAAAAGGATTAATTTTGAAGATTAATTTAATTTTAAAGTTTTTAGATTTTCAATCTCTTTGTCATTTTTTAGCTTAAAGTATTCAAGGTTTTTATATTTTTCTGCTTTAGGCAATGTTCCTGAATATTTTACCTTATAAGAATAATTTATTTTTATATTTTTTTCTTCTGTATTGGTGGTTTTATTATAAATTTTAACTTGATTTTTTTTAATATGAAGATTTGCAAATGCTTCATATACTATGTCGTCTTGAGATTTAAGAGTAAATGCAATTGTTGTTTTTTTAGAGTTAATTTTTTTAAGTGAAAATATAATTTTATTAGCCAATATTTTATAAGGAGTATTGCTTTGATAAATTATTAGCTTAGATGCGTTTTTAAAATGTAGCTCGATTTGATTTGCAATTTTTTGAGTAACCAAATCGATGCTATAAACAGCTCTTTCTGCTATATCTATTTTTTTAAAATCAATATTCATTAGCTCATCATTGGCTTTAATGCTAGTTTTTAATATTTTTTCGTTTGCTTGTAAAGTTAGGTTAAAGTCATTTGAAATTATTTGAATAGGATTTTTATTGCCTTTTGGGTATTCAATTTTTATTTTATTTATTTTTTCTGGAAAACTAACCGTTTGTTCTATTTGTATTATATGACCTTCTTTATTAATATTGCTAGATATTATGATTGTGGTTATTAAAAAAAAAGTTATAAGATTAAGATTTTCAGCTTTTTTTAAATTTTGTTTAATTTTTGGAAGTTTAGATTTTAAATGTTTTGAGATATTAATAAATATAGTAGAAAAAAGACAAATTGAGATTAGATAGCTTAGTGTAAGCGTATTTGTGATTGATGTAGTATTTTGTATTAATGTTATTAATATAAAATTAATTAACCAAATAATTATTACTATTATTTTTTGAATAATAGTATTTTTATTTGGTTTTATTAATAGCATAATGCTTTTTATGATAATTATTAAAATAAATTCTATTTTAATAAACATTAATATTATTAGTTCAATAATAGATGTTGATATTGCTAGGTATTTAAGTTGTCTGTAATTTAAATATATTGTGAAATTATATGTAAAAAGAGACAAAAGATTATATACTAGTAAAGTTGTAAAAAAAGTTATTAGATATTTGGGATTTGTTATGCTGTAAGCCGTTGTGTTTTCATAGCTTCCAAATATTTTATTTGTAATTAATAAGGATAGGTAAGTGCTTAAAAATAAAGTAAAAAACAATCTTACTAATTTGTAGTAATTATTTTTTACTTTCTTCATGACCAATCCAGCTTCTTTGAATTTTCTAATAAATACAATTATAATTAAGTTATAACAAACGTAAATTAATGCTATTAAAGCAATTTCATTGATTATTATTTTTTTAAAAGGAGTGTCAATTACAATATAGTGTATTTCATCAGTATTTTTACTTTTGTATTTATTAGTTAATGCTTCTTCGATTGATTTGTAAATTTCAAAAATAGTATTTTTATTTTGAGTTAATATAGGATTTAAATTGTTATTTATTATTAAAAGCGGTATAGATTCATCCCAATATAGATTGTATAAGTTGTTTAACTTTTTTTCAGTTATTTTTGATGTATTAAAATCAACTTTATTCTTTTCAAAGGTTTTTATAATAGCTTTTAAAAATCCCAAATTTGTTTTTGAATTTGTTATGAAAGATTCATTTTCTAAGTAAATTTTATTTTTTATTCTATTTTCGTTTAGCATTAAGTATATTGTATTTGTATTTTTCCCTAAATACTTATTGCTAAGTAAAATTCTACTGCTAATTATTGTATTTTGTTCTAAAGAATCGTCTTCAACAAAAAAAAAATTTATATTGTTTTCAGGGTTAGTATTTTTAAGTTTACTCAAAAGCTCAATGGCAATCCCAATTGCTAAATTATTTTTTAAATTATTTTGTATTTTAATTGGAATGATTATATTGTAAATATTTGTGCTTTTCCCTTTAATTTTGGAGTGTATTATTTTTTGAGAATATCCAATAAATCCAATTTCTTGCAAAGAATATTCCATATATTTGATTTCATTTGTATTAAAATATTTTTTTATATAATTAAAAGTGTTTATTATTTTTTCTTGGAGTTTTTTTGGTTTATGAATTTTTTCAATATGTGCTTTTATATTTTTTTCAGTTTCTATGTTTGCAATTTTATTGCTTAAATTGGATACATTTTTTTCTATTTTATTTGGCGCAATAGGGATGTTTTTTAAGTTAATTAATAATAATAACAATATCTTAATTATCATAATTTTTAATATCTTCTTCTACTTGCATTATTTGTAAGATATTTGGGTTTTCTTTTAAAGCATAAATAATTTTTGCAATATTTTTAGCATTTGATGAGACTATTATATTTGTTATTCCATGGCCATTTCCGCAGTCTTCTATTTTTTCGCTAATAAGTCTTACATCATTTATTGTAAAAATATTTTCAAGATAACTAAATATCCCTTTAAATTCTTTTAAAAGCAAAATAATGTGATGCACTTTTCTAGTTGGTGTTGCCTCCCACTCAACTTCAATCAACTGATTTTTTTTATAGTATTTAAGCTTTTGACAATTTTCATTGTGCACTATTATCTCATCTTTATGTATTATTCCAATAATATCTTCACCTGTTGTGGGATTGCATTCAGAATCCACCGCAATTCTTTTTATTTTAGTTTTGGTATAAGCTTTAAATAAGCTAAAAAGCTTTCTTTGTTCTTTGTTTGCTCCAACAAGATACGCAATAATATTATTGTCTACAAAAATTGTGTTGTCATTTTTGTTAAGCCATGATCTAATTTTTGATCGGGCTTTTTTTGTTCTTACACTGTTTAGCCATATTACATCTGGTTTTGAGTCTTTTGATGTGAATATTTCAACGATTTGTTCGTTTTTAAGTGGTTTTGTGATTGAGCTTATTTTTCCATTTATTTTTGCATAAAGAGCCTGATCTCCAATATCTGTGTGTATTATGTATGCAAAATCAATTGAATTTGATCCGAAAGGAAGTTCTACTACTTCTCCTTCTGGAGTGTAAACATATATGAATGTATTTAATAGCTCTTTGTGTATATCATTCATTGAATATTGACTTTTGTTAGCGGATTCTTGTTGCCATTTTTTTATTCGGTTTATAAATGAAAGATCATCAGCTTTGAGTGCAATTTGTTCTTTGTATATCCAGTGAGCTGCAACCCCGTAATTAGCAATTCTGTCCATTTCTTCTGTTCGAATTTGTATTTCAATAAGCTGGTTATCCTCAGGTATTCTTACGGTAGTGTGTAGTGATTGATATTTATTTTCTTTTGGGCTTGCAATATAGTCTTTAAGTCTTCCTGGAATTGGTTTCCACACTCTGTGAACAATTTCTAATATTTCATAACATTCTTTTTGTTTTTTGCAAATTATTCTTATTCCCAGAGTATCAAAAATTTGAGTCAGCTTGTTTGTTCTTGTTTGCATTTTTCTAAATATTGAATAAAAGTGCTTTGATCTTACTGTAATTTCTGCTTCGATTCCGCTTTTTTGAAGTTCTTTTTCTATTGATAATTTGCCTTTGTATAATTTTTTTTCTCTTTCTATTTTTGTTTCGGATAAAAAATTTTTTATCTCTTTATAATCTTTAGGATAAAGATGCTTAAATGAAAGATCTTCAAGATATGTTTTAAGAGATGAGATTCCAAGGCGTTCTGCTATTGGAACATAAGTTGAAAGGCAATCTTTTGCAATTCTATCTTGTCTATTTTTGGGCAAATAGGAGAGAGTTGTCATATTGTGAAGTTTGTCTGCCAGTTTTATTATTATTATTCTAATGTCATGTGTCATTGCAAAAAACATTTTTGAAATAGTATTAGCTTCTTTTATGCTTCTTGTTTTATTGTGTAAATCGTGAATTTTAGTTACACCATCTATTAAGCTTAAAATTTCCTCGTCAAATTCTCTTACTATTTCTTCTTTTTCAATATTTGTATCTTCAAGTACATCATGAAGTAGTCCGGCAATAGTTGCTTTAAAATCCAGTTGAAATTTAGCAAGAAATAATGAAACCATTATTGGATGAATAATGTAAGGTTCTCCACTTTCTCTGTATTGGCCATAATGGAGTTGTTCGGCTATTTCTAGAGCTTTGAATATGTTTTTTCGTTCAAATTCATCTTTGTAAGTATTTTCAATAGTTTTTTTAAAAATACTTCTAGCTTTTTCAAGATCATTTATTTTTATTAAGTGTGCAATCTCATATGCTTGTATCATGTTTTTGTCCTAATACCAACGCCCTTGCTCTTTTTTCAAGATCATAAATTGTTTTTAAATGTGAAAACCCTTTTTTGATTGCAAAATCTTTTAAACTTTTTATTTGCCAAGGAGCCGATTCTATTATTATGAGTCCATTTGGGTTAAGTTTTTCTTTTGCTTGGCTTAGTATTTTTCTAGAAATATTAAGCCCATCTTTTCCAAATCCTAAAAGAGCTCTTGAAGGTTCTTTTTTTATTTTATTTTTGATTTCTAATTCTTCTTTGTTTAAATAAGGAGGATTTGTAATAATTATATCAAGCTTCCCTTTTATACATTTTAGCAAATTAGATTGGATTATTTCTACAAATCTTTCAAGTTTGAGCTTTTTTGTATTTTTTGTGACTATTTGTAAAGCTTTTATTGAAATATCTGAGAGCATTATTTTTTTTTTCATATAATATGCAATGGAAAGCCCTATACATCCGCTTCCGCAGCATAAGTCTAATATTTTTTTAAAGCCATTTTGTTGGATTTGAATTAGGGCTTCTTCTACCAAACATTCTGTATCAAATCTTGGGATTAAGACATGCTTGTTTAGAGTAAATTCAATACCCATAAATTCTTTTTTTCGTAGTATGTAGTGAATAGGAGTTCCTTTTTCTATGTTATCTATGTGATCAAAAAAAAGGTTTTTTTCTTTTTTTGTTAAGCTTTTTTTTATATTTGCAATTATTAACTCTTTTTTAGTTTTTAAAACTAATTCAAGTATTAGAAGCGCTTCTATTGTATCTAAATTTTTACTTTTAGCATAATTTATAACCTCGTTTACATTCATTACTATATATTATTGCTTTTTAATGTTTGTTCTTGAAGTTCTATTGTCAAGGGATCAAGAAGTGGATCAAGTTCTCCTTGCATAAATTCTTCTAATTTATAAAGAGTTATGTTTGCTCTGTGATCCGTTATTCTATTTTGAGGAAAATTATAGGTTCTAATTCTTTCAGATCTGTCTCCTGAGCCGACTTGTTGTTTTCTATTATTTGATCTTTGTTCTTGTTTTTTGGAATCTTCAAACTCATAAAGTCTTGCTCTTAATATTTTCATTGCTTGATCTTTGTTTTTATGTTGACTTCTTTCGTTTTGGCATTGTACAACAATGCCTGTTGGTAGGTGTGTTATTCTAACTGCAGAATCGGTTGTATTAACGTGTTGTCCACCAGCTCCAGATGATCTGTAAACATCAATTCTTAAATCTTTTTCATTAATATCAATTTCAGTTTCTTCAATATTAGGTAGTACCGCTACAGTAGCAGCAGAGGTTTGAAGTCGTCCATTAGACTCTGTTATAGGGATTCTTTGCACTCTGTGAACACCACTTTCGTATTTTAATTTTTTAAATACATCTTTTCCTTTGATTTCAAAGATTATTTCTTTAAATCCCCCAAGTTCTGTTTCATTGAAGTTTATGATTTCTGTTTTCCATTTTTTTTTCTCTGAATATTTTATGTACATACCATAAAGATTATTTGCAAAAAGAGCTGCTTCTTCTCCGCCTGTTCCAGCTCTAATTTCAATTATTATATTTTTACTATCATTTTCATCTTGAGGTAAAAGTAGTATTTTTATTTCATGTTCAAGATCTTCTTTTTTTTTGTCTAGATCAATTAGTTCTTGTTTTATTAGCTCTTTCATTTCTTGTTGATCTTCTTTTTCCAAGATTATTTTGTTATCCTTAATTTGATTTAGTATTTTTTCGTATTCAATTTTTTTAGTATTTATTTTTTCTAAATGTGTATATTCTTTTATTATTTTTGAATATTTTTTTTGATTTTTAATTAGATTTATGTCTTGTAATTTTTCTTCTATCGACTTAATCTTACTTGTTGCTGAATTTAATTTTTCTAAAAACATTATGATTTCTCCTGAAAGATAGTAATAGTTTATATTAATTTTAGATTTTTTTGTTTAACTTTTTAGTAAGTTTCGCATTAGGCTGCCTGTTTTTATATTTTGTTTTAATATTTTTTAAAAACTGCTTTTATAGAATAAATAGAATAAGCTTGAATAAAAAATCAATTATATTTTTTTATGTTTTTTTATATAATGAATGTTATTAAGTTGGATATTAAAGTTAGATTAGGTTTTATTGTATTTATATATAAATTGGTCTTTGCATATTATTTGTAGTTGTATTTAAGGTAATTAAAGTTATATCTTTGATAAACCGATTTAAAAGGGGTATTTATGTTTAATGAAAAAATTTTGGATGCTTTAGAGGATCTCTCAAATATTTCTGATGATCAACTTCTTGATGTTACTGAAAAATCAAAAAGAGGATATCAGTTGATCAAAGAAGAAAGACTTTCTGAAGCAGAAAGCTTGTTTTCTGATATCCTTGAAAAGGATAATGAGAACAATTATGCTCTTGTTGGGCTAGGGGATATTGAAAGGAAGAAGAATAATTACGATAAAGCAATAGTTTATTATCAAAGATGCCTTGTAAAGCACCCAAACAATAATTATGCTCTTTTTGGACTTGGAGATTGTTACAGAAGTTTGGATGATTATAAAAAAGCTACAGACATATGGGAAGAGTATTTAAAATTTGATCCTGAGAATATAACGGTTTTAACAAGAGTTGCGTCATCTTATAGAAAATTAAAAAATTTTCAAAAATCTAAGCAAACGTATCTTAAGGTAATGGAATTAATGCCTGAGAATGATTATGCCCTTGTGGGGATTGGTCATTTGTATTACGATTTTAAAGAATATAAAGAGGCTTTAAAGTATTGGCTTAAAATGTATGAATTAAATCAATCTAAGGTTGACGTTAGGGTATTAACTTCAATTGGCAATTGTTATCGTAAGCTAAGGGAATTTACCAGGGGAATTTATTTTTTTAAAAAAGCTTTAGAGATTTCACCTAGCAATTTTTATGCTGTTTTTGGGCTTGCTGATTGTTATAGGGGGAATAAGGACTATAAAGAGGCTTTGAAATATTGGCTTGATATTATCGAAAAAGATCCAAAAAATAATTTGGTTCTTACAAGAGTAGGAGATGCTTATCGCTATTTGAATGATTATGAAAATGCTCAAATTTATTATAAAAAGGCTCTTGATGTTGATTTTGATATGTTTGCCATACTTGGACTTGCTCTTATTCAAAAGGAGCAAGGTAAATACGAAGAAGCATTAATAGCGATTAAAAGTTTAATAAAAAACAATCCTAAAAATTCAGCATTATATGTTAGCGCTGCTGAATGTTATGAAGCATTAGGACAGATTGGAAATGCTGTTGATATTTTATCAAGTTTTTTACATCTTGGTATGAAAAATATTATTGTTATTGATTACCTTACAGCTCTTAGGAAAAAAATGGAATGATGAACTGTGTACTTGAAACTGAAAAATCTATTTTTTTTGATAAATTAATAGATACCCATGTTCATTTTTATGAATTAAAGAAAAGATCTTTGGATGTCAGTTATATTATTAATGAATGTTTTAAAAACGGCTTTTCTTATTTTCTTGACGTTGGTTTGCACCCAGATGATTTTAGTAGTAGAAAAAATCTTTTAAGCTCCTATTCTAATGTGTTTTTAACATCAGGTATTCATCCTTTAAATTTAGGTGATCGTTTTAAAGATGATATTAAACAGCTTGAAAAAATTTTAGTTAGTGAAAATGTTGTTGCTGTTGGTGAGATGGGTCTTGATTATTTTAAGGCAGATAACAAGAGATTGCAAATTAAGGTTTTTGAAGAGCAATTATATTTGGCTGGTAGATATAAAAAGCCAGTTATTTTACATATAAGAGATGCCTATGATGATGCTTATAATATTGTAAAGTCTTTAAATTTTTTAAATAGAGGCATATTACATTGTTATTCAGGAACTTATGAGCATGCTAAAAAATTTATTGATTTGGGATTTAAAGTTTCTTTTTCAGGTAATATAACTTTTAAAAATGCGGAACCTTTAAGAATTGTTGTTGGTAAATTAAATGTCAACGATCTTTTAATAGAAACGGACAGCCCCTTTTTGGCTCCAGTTCCGTTAAGAGGTAAAATAAACTCACCTTTGTTTTTAGGATATGTATGTCTTGAGATTGCAAGGATCAAAAATTGCTCCGTTAATGATGTTGCTATTGCCGTATACAATAGCTTTAAAGATCTTTTATTGTTGCAATAAATTGTTTATTTGTAACTATTGTGTACATATTTTATTATTAGTTGTAAGTTTAATTATTTTTATTGTTCATAAATGTTGAATTCATATTGAAAATTTTTTTCAACGTCTTTTACTATTTTTATTAAATCAGATGCTTTAAGCGTAATTATATATTTTAGCTTAATAATTTTTAAGTCTTTTCTTGTATTGCCAATTAATACAAATTTTATATTTTTGAAAAAAGGTGAATTTGATATCTTTTTTAAAATAATATTATTATCTCTTAAAGAGAACAATATTACTGTTTGTGTTTGGGGAGTAATAAATGTTTTCACATAGGATATGTTTTTTTCGTTTATTAGGGTAATATTAACATTTTTTTCTTTACCTTTTTTTTCCAAGTATTCAAGATCTTCGCTATTTAGAGATTTGTCTCTAAATAGCAATGTTTTTTGAAGGTCTATTAATTTTCCATTAAGCAGGAAATCAATAGATTTTTTTAGGGAAAATTTTATTTTTGATAGATGAAAAATTTTCTCTTTTAAAATTTCGTTATTTAGTATTTCATTATTTGATTTATGGGTTAATAGTATTTTTTTTATCGTTTTAAGCTTATCTTTTATAATTTCTAGGCTTTTTTCATTTATAAATAGTATTTTATTTTTTATAAATGGAGTTTTTTGAATTTCAAAAAAATATTCGGTCTCATCCGAGAAAATTATTGCATAATTAAATTGTTTTTCAATAATGGAATCTTTTTCACATCCTTGTGTTAAAACTACTAAGATAGCTATTACAATAAGTGTTTTTAGGCTAGGCATTTTATTTTCTAGCATACGTATTGTTAATTGTTATAAATATTAAAGCTAGTGCAAATATTATTAAGGCATAGATGCTCATATTAGTTAGAATTAATGTTTTCAAAGTTGCAATAAACAATTCTAAAAATAGAATAGGAGTAAGAATGATTTTATATTCTTTTATTGAGTATTTTTCGCATTGTTTAATTTTATTTTCAAAGATTATGGCTGAAAATATTAATTCTATTGCATTAAGTATTGGTAATTCAATATATTCATAGACTCCAAAAATTTTACTATTTAGGATTACTATTTCTAGGTTTTTAGAAAATATTAGTCCAAATGCGAAATATATAAGAATTGTTAAATTTACTCTAAACGAAGAATTTTCATTTAGAGTAAAAAAAAATATAAATATTAATAGTGGGAATATATAGTAGTATAAATGTTCTTTGATAAATATTGAAATTCCTAGATTTATTTTTGATGTGTAATTTAATTCAAATGATCTATATAAAATAAATTCTTGAGTTAAATAAAGAAAACAAAAAATTGTTATTGCAAAAAATATTGCTAAAGCATGGGCTTGGATATTTTTTGTTTTACTTTGTCTTAACTGAGTATTTATATAAATTTTCAACATTAGTGGTAGACTCGTTAATAAAAACAAACTCATTATAAGTATAATTCTACTTTTAAACGTTTTTTTAATCAATCGATTGGTTAAAAACTTGTGTGATTTGGAGTGGTTTTTGTATATTTATTTTTTTATCAATGTTATTAATGTTACTACTTTTTTCAAACATTCTTCTTAGAATTTACTTTTTAGTGAATGTATATTAAAATTAAGTATTATTATTATTAATATTAATTACTAATTGATTTAGGAGTATGTATTTTTAAATGATAAATAGAAATGCCAATAGAGATAGGGATAGGTCCAGATCAAATGACAAGGAATTGAAAATTAATTACAGAATTAGGGCCCGTGAAGTAAGAGTTATTTTTGAAAATGGAACGCAAGAGGTTTTATTGATTGAAGATGCTATTAAAAAAGCAAAAGAAGCTGGGCTTGATTTGGTTGAGGTTTCTCCCAATGTTTCTCCTCCGGTTTGTAAAATTATTGATTATGGTAAATATAAATTCCATCAAGAAAAGCGTCAAAAAGAGCAAAAAAAGAATCAAAAAGTAATTAAGCTTAAGGAAGTCAGAATGCAGCCTAAGATAGATACTCATGACCTTGATTTTAAATCAAAAAATATTTTGAGTTTTCTCAAAGATGGTAATAAGGTTAAAGTTACAATAAGATTTAGAGGTCGTGAGCTTGCTCATACATATTTAGGATATGGTATTTTAGATAGTATTCTTGAAAAAGTAGGGGATGTAAATTATGTTTTGGAGTCTGCGGCTAAAATGGAAGGTAAGACAATGTTTTTGATTGTAGCGCCTAAGTTTAAAAAATAAATATTAAATCAAAGGGGATGAAATGGCAAATAAGATGAAAACACGCAAAAGTGCAAAAAAAAGGTATTCTTTTACTGTAAATGGTAAGGTTAAGTATAAAAAACAGAATTTAAGGCATATTTTGACAAAAAAATCTTCTAAGCGTAAGAGAAATTTAAGAAAATTAGGCAGTCTTTCTTGTTTTGAAGTTAAAAGAATTAAAACTTTATTACCTTATGGTTAAAATAATTTTAGGAGATAGATATGGCTAGGGCTAAAAACGGTACAGTTCATGTTGCAAGACGTAAGCGAATTTTAAAAAAGACAAAAGGGTTTTGGGGTACAAAAAAGAGTAACTATAAAAAAGCTAAGGATACCTTGAGAAAGGGTATGATGTATGCTACAAGAGATAGAAAGACCAGAAAAAGAGATTTTAGACGCTTATGGATTTCAAGAATTTCAGCTGCTTTAAGTGGTACTGGGGTTACCTATTCAAGATTTATTGAGGGTTTATTGAAGTCTAATATAAAAATTAATAGAAAAATTTTGTCTAATTTGGCTATTGAAGATGTTAAAGCTTTTGAAAAAATTGTTTTAGAAATAAGAAAATAAAAAATTAAAACTCCTGGGAGGTTTAATTTTAAGGATTAGAGTTATTTTTTTGCGACATCTCATTAAATTTAGGAATTTGAGGATTTTAGTCAATGATAGCCAAAAGCAATTCAGAGGTTAAGAATAAAAATTCCGCCTTGAAAAATAGCGCTAAATAAAAACATTCTTATGTTGGCTTTTTGGGAGTTTAGTTTGTTTTAAGGATTATTATTGTGCAGCTTATTTCTCTTAATAATATTGAAAAGAAAGAGAGCTTTATTTATTACAGAAATGTATATTTTGCTGATGTTGTTTATAAGTATAACGATATCTTAGAGGTTAAAAAAGTAAGGTTTGTAATTGAGGTTACACCATTAGGAGAAAAGCATATCACCATTGATTTTATAGATCTTTTGAATTATCCTGTTTTAAAGTTAATGGTTGCAATTAAAAGGCGCATAATTGATTTGGAATTTAAAGGGAAGCTTCCTTGATTTTAGAATTTAAATCAGAAAAAAAAATGATAAATTTTTCCAAATCTTTTTTTTATCCTTTGCCAATGGGTAAAATATTTGTTTTAAGTGGTGATATGGGGTCTGGAAAAACCAGTTTTTTAAAGGGGCTTGCTTTTAACCTTGGAATTTCTTATTTTACAAGTCCAACTTATAACATTGTTAATGTTTATGATTTTGTAGGTTTTAAGTTTTATCATGTTGATTTATATCGGGTGTTTTCTTTGGAAGAATTTGAGCTTATTGGGGGATTGGAAATGCTTGCGGATCTTGATTCAATTATTGCTATTGAATGGCCACAAATTGCTTTGAGTGCTCTTCCTAAAGACAGATTATTTTCTTTAACTTTTAAAATAGTCGGTTCAGGTAGGGTTATAGAATTTAATGGTTAATGCACTTGCATTTGAATATTCATATAAAGCATTAGTAGTTGATTGTAGAATTAATAATAAAAATTTTTCATTAGTTGAATTTAAATCAAATTTTAATTTTAGTATTCCAAAAATTTTCAATGATTTTATAACTAAAAATGGCATTGATCTTAATCAAATTAAATTAATTGTAAATTCCTGTGGACCTGGTTCTTTCACTGGTCTTAGAGTTAGTTTAAGTTTTGTAAAAGGTCTTGCTTTAGGCCTTTCTATTCCTTTTGTCAATATTTCTACATTGGATGTTTTTGCAAATTTAGTTAAAGATAGTTCTAGCGTAATTGTATTAACTTTTACTGCTGGTAAATATTTTCTTGGGCATTATAAAAATCGCGAATTGGTGGGTAAGATTTTGTGTTTTTCTAAGGAAGATTTGTTTGAATATCTAGGGCAGATTAATCCAAATTCAGTGCTTGTTGGGTACAATCTTGAGGATATTTGTAAGGAATTCAATCATAAATTTAAAATCATTGAAAATTTGAGCTCGTTTGGAAGAATTTTAACAGAACTTGGGATAACTAAATACTTAAAAAATCGTAAAAGCGATGATATTTTATCAGGCCCCCTTTACATAAGACAAAGTGATGCTGAGATTAATTTTCATTTTTGAAATAATGGTTGAATAGACTTTTAATTTTGCCTATATTGTGTTTGTCTTTTAGTATTGATTTTTTATTTTCTTCTATAATAAATTCATAAATTTCAGATCTAAATATTTTAATGTTTTCAGGAGCTTTAATTGCTATTTTAACAGTATCCTTTTTTATCTCTAATATTAAAACTTCAATATTAGAGTTTATTTTGATACTTTCATTTACTTTTCTTGACAACACTAGCATTTTTATTCCTTGAAAACTTTATGGTGTAGCGAGTATTTTTCACTTGTGCATATAGCTTGTTTTCCAAGCAATTTTTTTTTATTTATTATGATTGGTGCTTTTAGGTTGGCTGTAATGTCTTTATAATCATTGACATGCATATTAATTATGCATAGTATAACTTTTTCATCTTCTGCTTTTGCTTTAATGTCTGACCAATCTTTTTTCTGTATACTTGGCAAGTATTCGCTTAAAAAATTAAAAGGAGACGTTACTAAAAAACTTACGTCTTTATTGATGGATTGCATAATAGAAAAAGGCTTATATTTAGAGTCTTTTATTATAAATTTTTTAATATTTTCAAATCCAAGTATTCCTTCGGGGAAATCAAATTCTATGCCTATACTGTTTTCATTTGTCATCCTATTTTATAAAATCCAATAAAGTTGTCTGCATTATTTTAGCAGAGATTCCTAAAGATACTTGATAAGCCAAGCTTGCCATATTTAGATTAGTTATTGCTTTTGTTACGTCAAGATCTGTATATTGAACCATATCTTCTTTCATGTCTGCAGTCTCTTTACTTATTCTTTCATAGCTTCTATCAAGTCTATTTTCTTTTGCTCCAAGATCTGCAACGGATATAAGCAACCTTTTTAAGCTCCCATCAATTTCTGCTAGGCTTCTACTTCCAACAAGCTCTTCTTTATTATTGTAAAGCGCATCTCTGAGCTCAATAAGCGCATCGAAAATAGATCTACTTCTAACTTCTGTATTGCTAGCAAGGTTGTAAGGTGGCAGTTTGGTATCGTTGTTTTTAGTAAGTATCCCAAGTGTTTGTAAAACATTTGATTCTTCTGCTTCTGTTATCCAAATTTGGTGTGGAGTTGTAGTTTTAATAGATAATGAGTTTAAAACAGGATCAATGCTTGCTTCAACAGGTGCTGAAGACTCATTGATTTTTGCAACAATGTCAAGAGCAGTATCTCCTGCTGTTAATCCTATTTCAATATTGTCAATATAAATTTTTGTATTTTCTTTTACGGCAAACCCATTAGTATTTGTTGATGAGATAATATTTTGATTTTGCACGAAAAATATTTTATTCCCGGGATAATTATTTGACATATATACTTCATTGTATACTTCTGTTTTCTTTTCAGCTTGATTGCCGTTGTATTCTACTTTGATTATTTGAGGGCCTTCACCGTCTTTGCTTATTTTGCTTATTTTATTCTCCCTAGTTACTTTAAATGCTTCGCTATCAATTTTGGTCCCCGAGAATATACTGTATCCATCAGGCCCTTTAGCGTTTGCTATTGCAACAGTATCTTCGAGTAAAGCATTTACTTCTTTTGATATCATTTTTTTGTCATCTGCTTCGTAAGTTCCGCTTGCTCCTTGAATTGCAATTTCTTTAGCCCGTGTTAAAATATTTGTAAGAGATTGTAAATATCCTTCTGCATATCTTAGGTTGCTTTTAGAAGTGCCAATATTTTTTATATATACATTCAGCTTAAATATGTCGGTATCTAGTCTTATTGCATGAGTGACGCCTGTTGGATCGTTTCTTAGTTTTACAATCCTTTTGCCGCCTTTGTATAAGTTTTCTAAAAGTTTTGTAATTTTAGACTCCTGCTCTGATGCAGAGGTTTTTAAATTTTCATATGTTAATGGATGGCTTACTCTATTTATCATGCTTATACTCCCATTTTATTTATTATTGTGTCTATTAATTCAGCAGAAACAGTGATAAATTTACTTGCTGCAATAAAGGCTTGTTGAAATTCGATCATGTTTGCAAGTTCTTCATCTTTATTTACTCCAGAAATAGACATTCTTAGATCTGTTAAATCTTTTAATATTTGAGATTGGCTTTCTTTTGTGATTTCTGATATTTGTCCTTTTATTGCGATATTTGATGCTGTATTTGCGAAGTAATCATTTAGTGTTAAATTTTTGCCAATCATAACTTGAGAATTTCCAAAAGAGGAGATTCTCATTGCTGCTTGGTTATCCCCAATAGATATTTCATTTGTTGGATTTTTAATTCCTGATGCTATTTTTGAAGGATCTGAGTCTATTATGTCCTCAACTTTTATCCACGCCGCAGGATTTTTTAAAGGCGAGATTGAATAAGTGGATTTGGCTGTTAATTTATCTGTTGTGTCAATATTTCTATAATCATAAGCCCCTTCAGGCCCTGATGCATTTAATATTCCTGTATATTTTGTTAGAAATAATCCAGAATCTTCTATATGCTTGATTCTAAATGTTATGTTCTCATTTTCGTGTTCTTTAACTGCTTTGATTTCAAGCTTACCTTCTGAGTTAATTCTTGCTGTAACTTGTGCATCGGAATTGTTTATTCTATTTATCACATCTTGAACTGTATCTGGAGCATTGTAAGGTATTTCTACAATCTCGCTGCTATTTATGGTTTCAAATTTAAGAGTTCCGTAAAATCCCAATTTCTCTTCTAGGAATATTTCGTTTGTGCTATTAATTTTGAAAATATGAACGGAATCAAATTGGCCATTTCCGTTAGTATCATATCTACCGCGATCGTCAGTTAGTTTTAGTTCTTGAGAAAAAAAGCTTCTTCCACTTTTTTTGTCCATTCCATGTCCTGTTTCATGTATTTCGTTAACAAGCTCTATAATGTTTGCAGCTAAATTGTTCAGTTCATTGATTTCGTTTTTAATCTCTTCATCTCTTATGTTAATCAAAGATCCCAGCTTTCCTGTTTTAAGATGAGCTTTGTCATTATTGGTCCATAAAATGTCCCATCTGGTTCTAGTAGGTCCGTTTGTAGCTTCTAGTCTAAATTCATTAGCAATTGAACCTTGTACAAGGTGTCTTCCTTCTGAGTGAATTAAAAATTCATTGGGATCCTGTTTGTTTTCAATTGATACATTTATTAAATTTCCTAATTTTTCAACCATTAAATCTCTTGCATCCATTAAGTCATTCGGATTGTCTTTCATTGCTTGAGATTTTGAAATTTGTTTATTAAGATTTGCAATGTTTCTAATGTAATTGTTTGCCTCATCTGTTGTAATTTTTATTTCATCGTTTGCCATTGTATAAATTCTTTCAAGAGAATGGAATCTACTTCTTATTCCTTCGCAAAAAGATTTGCCTCTTTCTAGAATTATCTTCCTTTCTGCTAAACCTTGTGGTTGATTTGCTAGATCTTGCCAACTTTCCCAAAAATCATTTAATCTTTTTCGTATTGATTGATCTTCAGGTTCGTTATAAACATCTTCTAGCATTGATATAAACTTGTCTTGTGAAGTCCAGTATCCTAACCGGTGCGATTCTTCAATGATTCTTGTGTTAAGCAGTTCATCTTTTACTCTGTCTATAGATTGAACCATGATCCCCTGACCCAATTGTCCTTGCTTTTTAGCCCTGTTTAGTTGTGGAGCATAAAGAGGAGTTGTTGTTGTCATTGTTACTCTTTGTCTTGAATATCCAGGTTTTGTAGCATTGGATAAATTGTGTCCAACTGTATTCATAGCATCTTTATGTGCAAATAAACTTCTTTTGCCAATTTCTATTCCTGAGAATGTTGAATCCACTCTAAACTCCTTTAAAGTTTTTTATTTATTAAAACGGAAGCTTCGTTTGAGCGTCCAATTTTTGGCCCGTAAGGGTTTTTGTAAGTTACATTTTCTACACTTTCTTGGATGTCTTGAAATATTATTGATAACATGTCAAGGGATGTGTTTACATAGTTTTGTATTATACAGTTTAAATTTTTAATATTCAGTATTCCAATTTTCAATTTGTGTAGATATTCGTATATTTCTTTTTTGTAAATTGTAGCCAACTTTTCTACAGCTTCGTAAGTTGACTTAAAGTTTTCATTTTTGGTAAATTTTTTCCAAATTTCGTTTCTTTTGATTTCAATTTCTTTAAAACTTTCGAGTGATATTTTTGTTTTGTTTGCAATCTCTTTAAGCTCGATTTCATTTTTATTATCGATATTTTCTTTTATTTTTAAGTATGATTTGTATATCTCGTTTACTAGGAGAAGTTCTTTTTTTAAAACGTCTCTTAGTTCAATTTCAAGTTTTGCTTTCATTTTTATAAAATTAATTATAAGCCATTATAAATATATTTACAAATCAACTTTGTTTTTTATTATGTTATAATAATTAAGGTATGAGTAAGCTTTTTGAGAGAGATGATGACATTGTAGCTCTTGCAACTCCTTTTTTAAGTAGCGCTTTATGTGTGATTCGTAGCAGCGGCGCTTCTTCTATTTCTAAATTTTCTAAAATCTTTTCAAATCAGGCAGCTCTTAATTCAGCAGCTGGAAATACGATTCATTATGGTTATATATTAGATAATGAGAATAATTGCAAGGTAGATGAAGTTGTTGTGTGTTTGTATCGAGCGCCAAAGAGCTTTACAGGGCAAGATTCTATTGAGGTTATAGCTCATGGTTCTGTGATTGGGATTAAAAAGATTATAGATTTGTTTTTAAAAAGTGGGTTTAGGATGGCTGAGCCTGGTGAATTTACTTTTCGTTCATTTCTTGCTAAAAAAATTGATCTTACAAAGGCGGAAGCAATTAACGAGATTATTTTTGCCAAGACTAATAAAACCTATTCTCTTGCAGTTAATAAACTTTCTGGAGCTTTATTTGTTAAAATAGATACAATAAAAAAGCATATTTTAAATTTTCTCTCAGCTGTTAGTGTTTATCTTGATTATGAGGTTGACGACCGTGAAATTGGCATCCCTTTTGATTTGATTTTAAGTAGCAAAGCTGAGCTTAAAAAATTAATTAATTCTTATAAAGTTTATGAAAAAATCGATCATGGTATTACTTTGGTTTTAGCAGGTTCTGTTAATGCTGGAAAGTCTTCGTTATTTAATTTGTTTCTCAAAAAAGATAGATCAATTGTTTCCTCATATCCTGGTACTACAAGAGATTATATTGAAGCAAGTTTTGAGCTTAATGGTGTTTTATTTAATGTTTTTGATACAGCAGGTCTTAGAGATGCTGATAATTTTGTTGAGAGATTAGGAATTGAGAAAAGTAATTCTTTAATAAAGGAAGCATCTTTAGTAATTTATGTGATTGATGTTAGTTCAGATTTAACACGAGATGATTTATTATTTATTGATTCTAATAAATCTAATGCTAAAATATTGTTTGTTTTAAATAAGATAGATTTAAAGATAAATAAATCTACTGAAGAATTTGTTCGTTCGAATGTCTTAAATTCTTCAAATTTAATAATGATTAGCATTAAAGATTTAGAAGGAATAGATATTCTTTATGACAAAATAAAAACTTTAATCTCTTATGAGAAGGTAGAGATTGGGCTTGATGATATAATAATATCGTCAAGACGTCAGATACAACTTTTAGAGAAAGCTTATGCTTTGATTTTAGATTTATTGAGTAAAATCGATCGTCAAGTAAGTTATGATATGTTGGCATTTGATGCTTATGAGATTATAAATTGTTTGGGTGAAATAACAGGAGAAGTTAGCAGTGAAGATGTTCTTAACAATATGTTTAAGAATTTTTGTTTGGGGAAATAAATATGGATTTTGATGCAATTGTTATTGGAGGGGGGCATGCGGGGATTGAAGCCGCGCTTGCTCTTTCGAGATTGAGTTTTAAAACTTTAATGATTACTCAAAATTTAGATACAATAGGCAAGCTTTCTTGCAATCCCGCTATTGGTGGACTTGCTAAGGGCAATATGGTTAGAGAAATCGATGCTCTTGGCGGTGAAATGGGTCGTATTATTGACTTTAGTATGATTCAGTTTAGAGTTTTAAACAAAAGCCGTGGTCCTGCAGTTCAAGCTCCACGTGCGCAGGCTGATAAATTAATGTATCAAACTAAGGCTAAAGAAACTCTAGAGCGTCAAGATAATCTTGATCTTTTTCAAGATACGGTTGTTGATTTTCTTCTTAATTCTATGAGAAATGAAATTGAAGGTGTTGTTACAGAGAGGGGTAATAAGTTTAGATCAAGCGTTGTGGTGCTTACAACAGGGACTTTTCTTCGAGGTAAAATATTTATTGGTGAGTATAGAGCTAATATGGGTAGACTTTCTGAATTTTCTGCTTATGGACTTGATAAAACTTTGCTTGGTCTTGGATTTGAAATGGGTAGGCTTAAAACGGGAACTCCAGCAAGAATTCATAAAAAAAGTGTGGACTTTTCAAAGACCGAGGTTCAATTTGGAGATTCAGACATCATTCCCTTTTCTTTTTCAAATGGCAAGTTAGATAAATCTCAACTTTCATGTTATGTGACTTATACAAATAAAAAAACTCATGAAATAATTAGTGAAAATATGCACCTTTCCCCTCTTTATTCTGGTGAGATTGTAGGCAATGGTCCAAGATATTGTCCTTCTATTGAGGATAAGATAGTAAAATTTAAAGATAAAGATAGACATCAAATTTTTATTGAGCCTGAAGGGTTTAATACGGAAGAAATGTATCTTAATGGTCTTAGTTCTTCTTTGCCTGAGGATATTCAGCAAAAATTGATTAATAGCATTGAAGGTCTTGAGCATGCTGTTATTACAAGGCCTGGTTATGCTGTTGAGTATGATTATATAAATCCGATTGAACTTTATCCAAATCTTGAGAGCAAAAGAGTTAAAGGGCTTTTTATAGCAGGGCAGACTAACGGTTCTTCAGGATATGAAGAGGCAGCAGCTCAAGGGTTAATGGCTGGAATTAATGCTGCTCTTAGACTTCAAAATAAGAAGCCAATGATTTTAACAAGAACTAGTTCTTATATTGGAGTTCTTATTGACGATCTTGTTACTAAAGGCACTAAAGAGCCTTACAGAATGTTTACTTCTAGAGCTGAACACAGACTTAATTTAAGGCACGATACTAGTGATAAGCGTTTGATTAAGATTGGATATGATCTTGGGCTTGTTGATGAGGAGAGATATTCAAAATATCTTTTTAAGGAGAAGAGGGTTGAAGAGATAAAAGAGCTTTTAAAGCAAAGGCGTCTTAGTTTAAAAGATGTTGTTGATGAACAATTAAAAAAACATGTTAGTAAAGATTTTTACCATATTTTAAAAGATCCCTCTATTAGTTTGGATAATCTTATAAAGATTGATCCAAGTTTAAGTGATTCAAAAGTAATTTTAGAGCAAGTTGAATTAGATGTTAAATATGAAGGTTATATTAATAGACAAAAAGATTTGATTAAAAAACTTCATAATCTAGAACTTATCAAGCTTCCACTTGATTTTAATTATGAAATTATTGAAGGTCTCTCAAGAGAAGCTAGAGAGAAATTTTCTAAGGTTCAACCAGCTACTCTTGCTCAAGCAAGTCGAATTCCTGGAATAAGAAATACGGATATTACTGTTTTGTTTATATATTTTTCAAATCCTAAAAATAAGGTAGTTTTAAATTTTTCTTTATGATAAGTGACATTGAATGTGCTTTGTCAGAATATAATTTCCAGTTTACTTGCAAAGATCTTCAGAAAATAAATTTATATATAAAGAGAATTTTACTTTTAAATACCAGATTTAATTTAATTTCAAATAACAATAGCAACTTCAATTCTATTCTTAATCTACACGTTATAGACTCTCTTTTAGGATTGCCCACTATTAAAGAGATTAATCCTTCTGAAATTCTTGATGTTGGAAGTGGTGCTGGATTTCCAGGTATTATTTTAGCTATTTTTGATACTTCTAGAAAATATTATCTTTTAGAGAGAAGTAAAAAAAAGTCTACTTTTTTGAAAATGATAAAATTAGAACTTGATTTAGAAAATGTAAAAATTTTAGAATATGAGATTGAAAGAGAAAGGAAGGTGTACGAATTTATTACAATTCGAGCTTTTAGAAGTATGAATGAATATGCGATAATTTTAAGGAATCTTTTAAAGAATAGGGGTTTGATTATGGCTTATAAGGGCAAATTTGATAGAATTAACCTTGAAGTCAATCAAATTAAAGATTTGTTTAGTAAAATAGAAGTAAAGTCTTTAAATCCAAAATTAAGCGTAGAGAGAAATTTGGTTTTGCTTTATAGATAATATTATTATCGTTTAGGTTTAGTTTATATTTTAGAGTGATTTTGACTAGGAGTATTATGAAGAGTAGTTTTCAGATAGATTCAGAAGTAGAGAATGCATTACATTTGATAAATAAATTTAGAAGAGAGGTTGCAAGCAGGGTTCTTGGTCAAAAAGAAATGATAGATGCTATTTTAATGGGACTTTTAACAGAAGGGCATGTTTTGCTTGAAGGAGTTCCAGGTCTTGCTAAGACTCTTGCAATTCAGACCGTATCGGATGTTCTTGATCTTGAGTTTAAGCGGATACAGTTTACTCCAGATCTTTTGCCGTCGGATCTTACAGGTAATATGGTTTATAAAAGTGCTACAGGTACTTTTAAGGTTAGAAAAGGCCCAGTTTTTTCGAATGTTATTTTAGCAGACGAAATCAATAGAGCTCCTGCAAAAGTTCAGTCTGCTCTTCTTGAGGCTATGGGAGAAAGGCAAGTAACCCTTGGAGATGAAACCCATAAGCTTCCAGATCCATTTTTTGTTCTTGCTACTCAAAATCCAATAGAGCAAGAGGGTACTTATAATTTACCAGAATCTCAGCTTGATAGATTTTTATTAAAAGTTAATGTTCATTATCCATCAGTGCAAGATGAAGTAAGGCTTTTGAAAATATTTTCAGTGGATGGGCGTCTTGAAAATATTAAAGTTGCAAAGGTGATGAATGCTTATTCGTTGGCTGATATTAAGAGAACGGTTGGTAGGGTAAAAGTTGATGACAAAATAATGCTCTATATTGTTACTTTAATCTCGGCATCTCGCGAGAGAGATAAGAAAACTTATCCGTTTGCCAAATATATTGAATTTGGAGCATCTCCTAGGGCTTCTCTTAGTTTATTAAAGTGTGCTCGTGTTAATGCTCTTTATGAGGGTCGAATATTTGTTCTACCAGAAGATGTCAAAGCCGTGGCTTATAGTGTCTTAAGACATAGAATTACGCCATCTTATGAGGCAGAAGTAGAGGAAATAAGTATTGATGATATTATTAAAATGCTTCTTTCTGCTGTAGCGCTACCTTAGGAAATAATTTTTAATGATGCAAGATAATGAGATAAGCAGTAGTACTAAAGCTAAGATAAAAGCTTTAAAGTTCTTTTCAAGGAAAATGCTTTCAGAGCTTAATTTTGGTGGGTATCGTTCAATTTTTAAAGGACTTGGTCTTGAATTTCATGAATTTAGACCATATGAGGATTCTGATGATGCTAGATTTATTGATTGGAATGTTAGCTCAAAAGCTGACAGTATTTTTTCAAAGGTTTTCAAAGAAGATAGGGGAATGAATCTTCATCTTCTTGTCGATAATTCACTTTCTATGAGCTTGGGAGACAAAGTAAACAAAAAGGATGTTCAGGATTTGTTGGTTTCTATTTTTGCACATATGGCATTTTTTAATAATGATAAAATAGGTGTTACTTTTTTTTCAAGTGGAACAGACAAGTTTATACCCTCTAGCAAGGGTCATTCGCATTTGGGATTAATATTAAGTGAAACTATCAATAGAAATCTTAAGCCAGGCAGCAGCTTAGCTTATATTTTTAAAAATACGGCAGAATATTATAAAAAAAGATCTTTAGTTATAATTATTTCTGATTTTAAGGCTAATGCTTATTTTAAATCTTTAAATGTTTTAAGCAAGAGACATAATGTTGTTGCTATAAGAATTTCGGATTTTTTTGATGAAAATTTTCCAAAAATTGGAACTTTGATCTGTGAAGATATTGAAACTGGAGAAAATTTTTTAGTTTCGGGGTTTAGCAAGTTGACATTAAGTGGTTATAAAAACTATTGGACTCTTGATAAAATAAAATGGAAAAAAGAGTGTATTAAGAAAAATATTAGTTTTATTGAGATTGATACTAAAGAAGATGTTTTTAAAAAACTTAAAATTCTTCTTAAAAAGGGATAATGGATTTTGAAGGGAATTATTTCAAATCTTTTTCTTTTTTTAACCCTATTTTTACATTCTTATGAAATAAAGAATGAAATATTTATGCCAACTCGTTATTATGTAGGTGATTCTGTTGATTTTAAAGTTGCATTAATTTTAGATGATGGCGAAAAGTTTTTCCCCGTAGATTTTAAAGAGATTAAAGATGAATTTGTTGAAGTAAATTCGATTAGCTTTAATGATGCAACAAATGAAATAATAGTTAATTTTGTTTCTTTTTACATTGGAAGTAGCTCTCTTCCTTCTATTTATATTGGGGATGTAGTTAGTAATGGTAAGAAAAACAAGGTTGTTTTAGAGAATATAAAAATTAATACAGATAAACTAGTATCTAATAATTCTGATTTTAAAATTAAAAATATAGAAGGTGTTTTATTTATTCCTGGAACAAGCACCTATTTGTTTTTATTTATTCTTGTTTTATTTTTGATTCCTTATTTGATTATTAAGCTTTTAAAGCTTTTAAATAGGCTTTTAATTTACTTAATAGTTAAGCATGGACTTAGAAAGCCTTATAAAGTATTGCAGAGACAGTTTGTTATTTTATCTAAATATGTCAAAGAAGGTGTAGATCAAAGTACATTTTATAATTTAATAAATTCTTCTTTAAGAGTTTATTTATCTAAAAAAACAGGTTTTAATTTTAATGCGATTACTACAACAGAAATTTCTGTAATTTTGCAAGATCTTAAAGTTCCTTATGAGATTCGTTCAACTTTTATTAATACGTTAAGGCTTTCTGATTTTAGTAAATTTAGTGGTGTCGATTTAGTATTTGATAGCTTGGCGTTTGTTTTAGAAGATTTAAGAACCGCAGCATCGAATTTTGAAGAATTTAATAGAGGCTCTAATGTTAACATTTAATGAGCCTTTGTATTTGTTTTTATTGGTAATTTTCCCTTTAATAATTTATTTTAATCATTTTTTTAAAAATAGGGGAGGTAAGATAAAGTTTCCGATATCGCTTTATGGCAATTTTAACTCTTTAAAACTTAAAGACTATATATTAAATTTGTTGTATTTTTTTACTTATTCTTTTTTATATTTAGCTGCAATGGTTATGGTGTTTGCTTTAGCAGGGCCTTCGGTTTCAAAAAAAAAGATGATACATCTTAGTGCTGGTGCTGACATTGTTATTGTTCTTGACATATCCCCTAGTATGGGAGCTGTTGAGTTTTCTTCTAAGAATAGACTTGAGTTTTCAAAAGAATTGATTAAACGCTTTATTTCTCAACGTGAGAATGATAATATTGGTTTGGTAGCTTTTGCAAAAGATGCCTCAATAGTAGTGCCTATAACAACAGATAGGGATTTTTTTAATAAAAAGTTAGATGATATTTATATTATGGATCTTGGAAATGGATCTGCTTTAGGGTTGGGTATTTCTATTGCGTTATCTCATTTAAAGCATTCTGAAGCTCTTAAAAGATCAATAGTAGTTTTAACAGATGGGGTTGTTAATTCAGATGAGATTTATAAAGATCAAGTGATTAATCTTGCTCAGGGTTTAAATGTTAAGATTTATTCTATTGGTATTGGAAGTTCTGAGGAATTTGGTGTTGAGTTTAAATTAAGATCTGGTAAATTTTATCAAGGAAGTCTAAGAGAGGTTTATGATCCTAGTATGCTTGTTGAGATTTCAAATAAAACAGGGGGACTTTTTTATTCGGTTAATGATGATTTTTCTTTTCAATTTGCAATTCAAGATTTTTCAAAAAAGGAAAATTTGGAGAGAAAAATTAAAATAGCTGTAGACAATAAAGATATTTATAAAGAATTTTTAATTTTAGCGTTTTGTTTATTGCTTATTTATTTTATTTTTTCAAAAATTTTCTTAAAAGAGATATTATGAGTATAAATAATTACAGTGCTTTATACTTTTTTTTAATTTTAATTTGGATTGTTTTTGTGTGTATGCTTGATTTTAGACGAAATATTCCGTTTTTTAAAACACTAAGCTTTATGTATGGAGACAAATCTTATATTCAAAATTACTACATTAAAAAAGTTCTCATGATAATGTTTTTTATTTTTAGCTTGATTTTTTTAATTTTATCCATCTTGGATATTTCTTGGGGACAAAGAGCTGTTGAGGATGAGAGAAGTAAATTAAGAATTTCTTTTATTTTTGATATTTCTCGTAGTATGTTAAGTGTAGATGAAGGTAAAATTATCAATAGGCTTGAGAGTGCTAAAAATATGATTAGTTTAATCTTAAGCAATTTTGAGAATGCAGAATATTCTCTTACCATTTTTAAAGGCAAGTCTTTGTTAGTTTTACCTTTTTCTAAGGATAAAAACAGTTTAAACAAAATGTTAAATTATATAGAGCCTGATTTAATAAGCTCTCCTGGGAGCTTTTTAGGAGATGCTGTTTTTAGTGTAATCTCTAGTGTACAGGATGACTCTTATTATAATTTTTTAGTTATTTTAACAGATGGTGATGATTGGGGAGAAAATAATTATTATAGGTTTTCTAAATTTGTCAATAATTTAAAGTTGGAAAGTTTTGTAGTTGGGATTGGAGGGAATAATCCCGTTTTATTTAATCAAAACTCAAGTATTAAAGATAAAAATGGCAATCTTGTTAAAACCGTGATAAATGAAGAAAATTTACTTCTTCTTGCCGCTTCTCTTAAAGGATCATATTATAACTTGTATTTAAAAGGGATTAACTTTGTTGTCAATGATATAAGAAATGGTATAATAAGAAAAACGTCAAATGATATTGTACTTGTTGATGTATCAAGGTATAAAATTTTTTTGGTTATTTCATTGTTGTTTATTTTTATGTATTTATTTGTCAGGATGATAAAGTGGGACGAAACTTTTTAGCAGTTTTATATGCTTGCTTTTTGTGTTTAGGTTTTTTGTCTTGTTCAAATGTTAAGTCCATGTCTTTAATGGCTATTGGCAATTATGAATATGTTAGAGGAAATTATCAAAATGCAATTTCAAATTATTACAATCTTGTAGAGGATAAAAAATATTCTGCTTGGGGATATTACAATCTTGGTATTGTATACTATTCTTTAGGCGAGTACGAAAGTTCTCTTAGAATATTCTCTTATGCAAAGAAAACCAATGATATTTTTTTAAATTTTAGTGTAAATTATAATGAAGGGATAATATACTATAATCAAGGCCTCTATCATAAGGCCGAGATGGCTTTTAAGGAGGCTTTAAAAATTAATCCTAACAGTTATAATGCTAAATATAATCTTGAACTTGCAATAATAAAAAAACGAACAGTGCGCGATAGTTTGAATTCTTTAAGCGTAGAAAAAAGTAAAAATTTTGTTGAAAGCAATGAAAATTTTTTAAGGTATATTGAAAATCTTGAGAGGGTTGTATGGTTGAGAAAAATAGACGAGAGCCTAGTTATTCCAAAAGAAGATTGGTAATATTTTTTATTTATTTTTTTTCAATCGCAAGACTTTATTCGCTTACGGGTATTGATTTTGTTAAAAATATTAAGGTTTTAAGGGGCGATAAATTTATTCAGATTGTAAGGCTTAATAATCCTTTGCAAGATATTGATGTAAGTTTGCTAAAAGTTGAGATAAATAAAGAGGTTCAATCCAATTCTAATATTTTGTCAATATCTAGGACAACCGATAATAATTTTTCTTTTATTGAAATTAAAGTTGAATATCTTTTTGAGAGTCTAGGATTTATTAAAATTCCCCCATTAAAAGTAATTTATAAAGGTGATTTTTATTTATCCTCAGAGGTTGAAGTTAGTGTGCTAAGATCTGATGAGATGAATTCTTTTGGTCTACCAGTTGATTTATATTGGGATCTTGATAAAACAGAGGTTTATGAATATCAAAGCATTGGTCTTATTTTGCGTTCAAATTGGCTTTCAGACAGCAATTCTAATGAAATGTCTGGATTTTTACCTGCTATTAAGGATGCAATGATTGAAAAGATGCCTATATTTGGGGACATTAAATATAGAACTTTTCATGATAAAGAGATTTTAGATGTGCCTTTTTATAACTTTGTTTTAACTCCGCTTAAGGGTTCAAAAAATGTTTTGATTCCCAGTTTTTCTTTTAATATTGATTCTGGCCTTGTTAGGGAAACGCCCGAGCTTTTGCTAAAAGTCAAACCGATTCCCAAAGAAGTTAAATCTCTAGCGGTAGGGGCTTTTAGAATTGATTATGAGACTCCAACTTATTTGACAATTGATCAAGATATATTTACTATTTTAATAAAAATTACAGGTCAAGGAAATTTTCCACATTTTTACTTCCCAGAGATTGAAACTTATAACTCTAAAATTCTCAATAAAAAGAAAACTTATAGTTTTAAACCTTCTAAAAGTGGTTACAAGGGCAGTATTTCTCAAATTTATACAGTTAAGCCGGGCACTAAAGGTAGTGTATTTTTAAATATTGGTGATTTTAATTATTTGAATCCCGATAATGGGACAGTTTATACTCTTAAAGGAAAAAAATTGAAGTACGAATATTCAGGAGAGTTTAATAATATAAACAAAATACAAAATAATGTAGATTCTGATTTTAAACTTTTATCTTATGCTGATATTTTGAATTACAAAAATAAAACTTTTTTATTTTTTATTCCATATTGTTATCTACTTTTGATTCCAGGATTTTTGTTATCTTTAGCTATTTTAATTAACTATAAAAAATTTTTTGCAGCATCAAGTTTTGGGCTTGTTATTTTAATATTGGCTGTTGGCATTAGTTTAAATGCTGTAAATGATAGTTTATTGTCAGAAAAGAATATAAATGATTTGATTGAAAATTATAATGCTAAAAATTATGATGCAGCACTTATCAAGATTGATAATATTCTTAAGAAATATCCAAATTATTCAGGGCTTTGGTTAAATAGAGCTCTTGTGTTAAATAAAATGGATAGAGATTTTGATGCTATTTATTCAGCTTATAAGGCATTTTTGGCTTCTCCAAATAATGAAACCCCATATAAGGTTATTGATTTGATTGAAGCTAAAAATGGAGTTACAGATAGTATTCGCAACAATAGTTTTATTTTTTCTAATATTTTTTTTATTATTAGCTTATTTTTAATAAATTTTTTAGTTGTATCTATTGCTTATAGATTTTTGGCAAAAAATTTAAAAAAAATAATTATATTTTTACTTTTTTCTGCGGTTTGTTTTACTATATTTGAAACATATTATTTTTATTCTGAGCAACAATCCGAGGTGGGAATAATTAAGGGTGATTTAGTCTCCCTTTATAAAGTTCCTGACAACTTTTCAAGAAGTTGGAGATTTTTAAAAGGAAATGCAAGTGTTTATATTCTTGATAGCAAAGATGATTTTGTTCTTATTGAAACAAGTTACGGACTTCAAGGTTGGGTTCACAAGAATTTTGTTGTATCTCTAAGAGATAATTTGATCTAAGAGTAAATGTTTACAATGCTTGAAAATTTTTTAAAAAGGTTTTAATTTTATTTTTCCCTGTATACTATTCTACCTTTTGTAAGATCATAAGGAGAAAGTTCAACTTTTACTTTATCACCAGGAACTATTTTTATGAAATGTTTTCGCATTTTTCCAGATAAATGGGCAAGCACAATGTGTTTATTTTTAAGTTCTACTCTAAACATGGTATTAGGAAGGGATTCTTTTACAACTCCTTCAGTTTCAATAGCTTCTTCTTTAATATTCAAGACAACCTCCGAATTTTTCTCTAATAGGATAAATTTTACATGATTAAAGATATCATTTCAATTATTCTTTTTAAGAATAAAAGCATTATTGTTTATTTACATTATAAGAAATTGTGTATATAATTACACGAAGTTTTTTAAAAATGTAATTTATAGGGAGGTATCATGCAAAAAGCTAGTTTTGAGCATGAATTTATTGAAGAGATAAAAAAATTTCTTTCAGCCGAAAAAAAAGAGATATTGGATTCTATTAAGTCTGTAGAGAATAGCAAAAAGGAAATAATTAATAACGATATGTATCCAAAAGACGTTGTTGATATTGCTTTTGATAATATGGATGGAAATAATCTTGAAGCTTTAGGTTTTGTTGAAAAGAGAAAGTTAAATTTAATAAATCAGGCTCTTTATAGAATTTCTCAAAATTCTTATGGTAAGTGCTTGGCTTGTGAAAAAGAGATTGCTAGAGAGAGACTTTTAGCAATTCCTTATGCCTTTTTATGTATTAGCTGTCAGACAAAAAAAGAAAAAAAGAGCAAAAGATGATACATCTTAAGTTAGTTATTTAATATTGTAATTTCTACTCGTCTATTTTTAGCCTTTAATGGGGACGATTTGGGATATTTTGGTTTTTGAGATCCCCATCCTTTAAATAGTATTTGGTCTTTGTTTTTTACTTTCATTTTAATCAAATAATTTCCAATTGCACGGGCTCTTTTTTCAGAGAGCTCGTACATCTCTTCTTCTAATCCAAATTGTTCAGTATGTCCTTCTATTAGGATGTTATTTTTTTTAAATTTTTCAAGAAGTTTAGCTATAAGGTCAAGTTTTTTATATTCTTTTTGTACTATTTGGAATGAGTTGGGATAAAATTCAATATCTAAGCTTAGATTGATGCCTTTATTATTTTTTTCAACACTAATAGCTTTTATTTTTTTTTCTTGAATGTAATTTTCAACTTCAGTTTCAATTAAATTATCATTTGGAAGCTCAATTGAAATTACTCTGCCAAGAGAGTTTCCAATTATTTTAAAATGTTGAGTGTTGTGCTGCTTTATTTCAAACGTATATTCATCATTATATTTATATGTATTACCAATTTCATTGTCAAAATAAATTTTTTGATCTACTTTTTGATAGAAAGAGATGTTTTTAATATTATATTGTGATTCATAATTAGAAAGAATTATATGGTAATGTTTGCCGTTGTACTCTTCTTTGCCTTTATACTCGTAGTTGACATTAAATTTTACAATAAAGTCTTTTATGCTTTTTTCTATTTTTGATGCTTCTATATATTCTTCTGCAGGATATGTCCATTTTTCATTTATTTTAATAGGTGTTTTTGGAAATCTTGGAATACCCCTAACAGAGGGTCGTTTTTGATTTGCTCCTATTATATATTCTCCTTGTTTATTTACACTGAAGGTTTCTTCAAGCTCTTCATTTAGCAGGTAAGGTTCATTAATATTTTCTCTTTTTAGGATTCTAAAAAAAGCTTTAATGTTTGCAAATTTTTCTTTTGTATCTTTTATTTCACTTGAAATTTGAATATTGGTTGTAGAACTTGAATTATAATGGCCGTTGAAATATATTTTTTGATTATCTGTACCCTCTAATCTAAACTTTGCGCCTTTAATGTATTTAAATTCAAGGATTTCAGAAGACAAAGCTAAGTTTTTAGTTAAAAAAAATAGCAACAATAGTATGGTTGCTTTGGCACTCATTAATAGATTTTATCATAAAAGTATTTAATTTTAAATTTTTCTTGAAAATGCTATTTAATATTTTGTTCTGGTCTGATATTTATTATAATTTATAACACAGTGGGTAATTATTTAAATTGTTAATTAATAGAGGTTTTATATGAAATATGAAAAAATGAGAATTAATTTAAATTTAAAAAGAAAAAGTGGTATTTTGCTTAACATAAGTTCTTTACCATCTAAATACGGTATTGGAGATTTGGGTAAAGGGGCTTATAAATTTATAGATTTTTTATTTGCCTCTTCTCAAAGTTATTGGCAAATGTTTGCTTATTCCCCTATTGATTTTACAAGATCTCCCCCTTATTCAATTTTTTCGGCTTTTGCTGGTAATGTTTATTATATTGATCTAGAAGTTCTTGATAAATTTATAGATTCGGATTTAAATTCTTTAAAGGAAAATGAAACTAGGTATTCTGATTTAAAAAAAATAAGTTTAAAAGATAAATTTCTTAAAGAAGCTGCTTTGAATTTTATTAATAGAGCTTCGGTTGATGAGGTTAGAAGCTTTGAAAAATTTAAGAAAAAGTCTTCTTATTGGCTTTTAGATTTTGCAAGTTTTGTTGCATTTAAAGAATATTTTTTTAAAGAGTCAAAAGGTGCTTTTAACGTTCTTTTTGATAGAGGAATTCTTAAAAGAAATGAAAAAGATTTATTTAAATTGAGAAATATTCTCTCGAAAGAGATTAAGATTCAAGAGGTGTTGCAGTATTTCTTTTTTTCACAGTTTCAAGCTTTAAAGCGCTATGCAAATGGTAAAGGAATTGAGCTAATTATGAACGTACCTCTTTTTATGGCGTATGATTCTGCTGATGTTTGGGCGCATCAAAAATATTTTAAGTTGAGATTTGATGCAAGTAAAGATAAGGTTGCAGGAATTTCTCCAGATTATTTTTTAGAGCAAGAGCAAGCTTGGGATAGTCCAGCTTATAGCTGGAATGTTTTAAAGAAAGTTAATTATGAATGGTGGGTAAAAAGGATTGGGGTTTTAAAAAAATATGTAGATGTAATTAAAATTGATCATTTTAGAGGTTTTGTTTCTACTTGGGAAGTTAGTGCTGGTGAGACTTATGCTTTTAATGGGTTGTGGGTAAAGTCACCAGGGCGAGATTTTTTTAATTTTATTTTAAATGAGATTAAAGATTTAAAAATTTGGGTTGAAGATTTTAAAAATGATCTTGAAGATGTTTCAAGGTTAAGAGATTTTTTTAATTTTCCGGGAATGAGAATAATGAAGCTTGCTTTTGATTTTGATTCTGGCAATCAGAATCTTCCTCATAATTATATTAAAAATTGTATAGTTTACACAGGAATTAATGATAATGATACAATATTAGAATTTATTAACTCTTTAGATGATTTGCATAAAAAGTATATTTTTGATTATTTAAATACAAATGAAAATTTTGTTGTTTGGGATATGATAAGAAGCGCTATGAGCAGTGTTTCTGACAATGTAATAATACCAATGCAAGATTATATTAATTTAGGAGATGAATTTAGTGCAAATATTCCAAAAAGTACTTTAGGTAATTGGATTTTTAGGTTATTAGAAAGTGATTTAGATACTACTTTGAGTAAAAATATAAGTTTTATTACAAGGCTTTACGGCAGGGCTTAATATTTTTAAGAAGAAATTTGTTATAATGCTCTAATTTTTTTAAATTTAAATGAGATCCAATTGATTAAATAAAATCATTGTTATTTAATATTTTTTGATTTGCAAGTATCATGTATTAATGTGTATGAAAATTTTTATCTATTGGATAGTTATTTTCTTCTTTTTTGTTTTTAAAATTTTCAGTATATATTCATTAACTGATGAAGAATTTTTTAAAAAATATAGTTTGTTTTTTGTTTATAAAGGATTTTTAAGTAAAAATGTTAATGGGAAAATAACTAAAGTTCAAGTTAATGGGATAGATTCCAGGTGGATTTATCCTTTTAGTAAGCTTGTTCCTAGTCGAATTACCTCTATTTATGAAGATATTTATTCTTCAAGTTCATTTTTGACTACAAGCGATAATCTTTACGTTTCTTATGATTATTCAAAAAATTTTAGAAAATTAGTGGGAATTAATAAATTTAACAGTAGTGCGTATATCACATCGAGTGCTTTTTCTCAAGGAGAGTATAAGCGTATTGCTATTGGAACTGCGATTCACGGCATTTATCTTAGTGTTAATGGAGCTGTTAGTTTTAAAAATTTAAATCGTTTAATTCCTCAGATTTATTTAGGTGCAGGGTATTACGACATTATTAGTGCTATTGAATTTTCAAAAGAAGATACAAATAATATATATTTTTCTTCTGGAGTTTATGGAGATATTTTTTTAATCAGTCAGGAAAGTGGATTTATTAGAAAAATTTCTTTTCCTTTTAAAAAGCAAATAATACGTATTTTAGATTTATCTAGCAAGAATGTGGAAAAAATTTTGGTGAGGACATATGACAATCATTTTTATTCTTATTTTAAAGGGCAATGGGTATTTATTGGAAAATTAGCTTTGCAAGATCAAGATTTTATTGAAAAATCACAAAGGATGCAGCTTGCTAAAAATAAAGGTTCTATTTATTTAACAGCACATACATTGCGTAGTAATAGAGAAGTTGATGAAAGATTTAAATTTATTAAAGATTCGGGTATGAATGCTGTTGTAATTGATTTTAAAGATGATAGTGGTAATTTAACTTATTCTACTAAGCTTGATTTGCCCAATAAGTTAAAATCTGTTAAAAACTTGATTGATGTTTCTTATATTCTTAAAAAAGCCAGAGAATTTGGAATTTATGTTATTGCTAGATGTGTTGTATTTAAAGATGCAAAATTGTATTATTATAATAATTTTAAGTATGCTCTTTGGAACAAAAGGACAAATAAGCCTTGGGCTCATTTTATTAAGAAAGTTGATTCTAGTGGTCTTGTTAAATATTTGCAAGTAGAACATTGGGTAGATATTTTTTCTCCTGCTACGTGGGAGTATAATATATCTGTTGCAAAAGAAATACAATCTTTTGGAGTTGATGAAATACAGTTTGATTATATTAGATTTCCATCAGACGGTCCTGTATCTCTTGCAACCTCAAGAATGAATAAGTATGAGATGCAACCCGTTGATGCTCTTGAATCTTTTTTGATTATGGCAAGAGAACAGCTTTATATTCCTATTTCTGTTGATATTTATGGGTACAATGGTTGGTTTCCTACTAATAGCATTGGGCAAAATATTACAATGTTATCAGATTATGTTGACGTCATATCTCCTATGTTTTACCCCTCACACTACACTAATGATTTTTTGCCAAGCAATTTTTATTATACAAAAAGAGCTTATAAAATTTATAAAGAAGGGAGTGATAGAGCACTTATGTTTTCTTTAGATAGGGTTGTAATTAGGCCTTATGTTCAAGCTTTTTTGTTAGGAAAGGAAAGGTTTGTGGATGATGAGATTTATTTGAAGTATTTAAAATTTCAGCTTAAAGGGGTCAAAGAGTCATTTGGTAGTGGTTTTAGTCTTTGGAACGCATCTAATGTTTATTATATGGTTAAAGGCAGTTTAAAAGAATATTTAGATTCTTTTTAATTATTGTTTCTTGTAAAGGAGATTTATTTGGAACATTTAATTCAATTTTTTTATGTAGGATTTGGTATTTTTTTATTGTATTTTGGTGGTGATTTGCTTTTAAAAAGTTCAGTTAGCATTGCTACTTATTTAAAAGTCCCAACACTTTTAATAGGGGTTACAATAGTATCTTTTTCAACAAGTGCTCCAGAGCTTTTTACAAGCCTAGTGGCGGCTTTTAAGGGTAAAAACGAAATTGTTGTTTCTAATGTTATTGGTAGCAATATTATTAACATGTTACTTGCGTTGCCTTTAGCGGGATTTTTTTTAAGAATTAAGGCAGATTTTAAAAGACTTAAGCTTTCTTTTATATTTCTGTTTTTATTAATGTTTCTTCTTTTGCTGCTTTCATTTGATTTTAGATCTTACTCTTTTTTTACAGCACCTTATAATCGTATAAGCTCATTTAGCATTTTTGTTTTGTTTTTGTCCTATCTGTTCTTTTTTTATAAAGAAGAAAAAGCGAATTTTAGCTTGGAAAATTCTTTTCAAGATGGTGTAAGCAATTTAAATCAGAGTTTAAATTTTATATTTTTGAATACGTTAAGTTTTTTTATTAGTATGTATTTCCTTTATTTAGGATCGAAATTATTGGTGGATGGGGCTCTTTATATTGCTAATAATGTTTTTAATGTCAGTGAAAAGTTGATTGGAATTATAGTTGTAGCTTTTGGGACAAGTGTTCCTGAGCTTGTTGTATCTCTTTTTGCAATAATTAAAAAAGAATCAGATATCGCATTTGGGAATATTATTGGTAGCAATATTTTTAATATTGGGTTTATTTTAGCTAGTAGTAGTTTTTTCAGACCTATCTTGTTACAAGATATTTATATTTTAGATTTTAGTATAATGGTGTTTATAACTTTAGTTTTATTCTTAGTGGTTAAATTTAAAGGAGTTTTTAGTAGAGGCATTTCTTTAATTTTTTTGCTTTTATATATTTTGTATAATTTAATGCTATTTAACTTTTATTGATTATGTGATCTTAATTTTGGCTTGTTAATATATTTTTATGTAATAAGCTTTATTATTTTAATGTAATATAAGGAACGATATGAAGAAATTACCAGAAATTTTTTATATGAGTAGCAAAGAAGTAGATATTTTGATTTCTCAACTAGGAATATCTTCTGATGTCCAAAAATCAATTTTGAAAATGATTTTGTCTTATAAAAAGGATGCTATAGAATATTCTTCTTTTATAGAAGAGTATTCTGTAAAAATACGAGGTTTAAAAGGAGAGCTTGATTTTTTATTTCGTAAACTTTATGAAGTTAAAAGAGGAATAGTTACTAATAAAATAGCAATAGATGGAGAATTTTTGCCAGATAGGATAATTTTGACCGATGAGGCTAGTTATGATTTTTATTATTATTCTATTGACGATTTATTTTTGAAAACTTATATAGGAATAGAGCTTTTTAGTTCTTTACTTACTGTTAAGAATATAGAATCTAGTTTATTGGTTTTCCAGAATGAATTTGTAACTATTACAGATTCAGACATTAACTACAAATTTTTTGAAACAAAATCACAACTGAAAGAAATATTGGTTTGGAAATCATTGATAATTCCATCAAGCAGGGCTTTATATTTTATTGAGTTTGTTAAAAAAATATTTTTCAATATTGCTTCTAATAATATTGTAAAAGATGTTTTCGTTAGAGTAAAAGGATTAAAGCTTGGTGATTATGAGAGGGCTTTAGAAGAGGGTAAGAATATTATTGGTGCTATTTCCAAGATTCTCTCTGGTATGATTGAAATTAAGGATGAAGTTCTTGGTAAGAAAGGAATCACCTTTTCAAAAAATTATTTTGTTTTTTTGGATTTTCTTAATCTTTTTATTAAAAATGAAAAAAACTTAGAAGAGCTCAAGGCTACAGAAGCTATTAAAATTGATGAATCTTTAAAAGCAATTGAAAAGACTTTAGAGTTTAAAAAAGGTGCAATTGATACAGGAGAGTTTTCTGGTATTTTAAAAGTTTATTCTGAAGGCCTGAACGATCCTGAAAATTTTTTATTAGTTGCTAATATGTATTTTTTTGAATCTAAAATTCACGATATTTTGCCAAAAATATTTAAAGTAAAAGAAAATTTTTATCTGTACAAACCTTTTGCATATGAGTTTTTTCTAGAAGAATATGAAAAGGTTTTACAATTTCTCAATAGTGAATTGAGGACTAGTATATTTAAAATTCTTAATTTTGGAGATGATCCTTCTTCTATTTTTACAGAAGAAGGCTTAGAGGAAGTTATAAGTAGATTAGTGTCTAGATATATTATGAATGAATATTGCTTAAACAATAAAGTTAAATTTCTTGACCTTATTGTTTCTCATTACAGAAGAATTTATAAAACACAAAGTGTTCAAGCCCATCTTAAAGATTTGATTAAAGTTGAAGCAGCTAAATATTTTAAAAATAGTAATGAACTACTGCCTTTATATAAAATATATAAACTTGATATGTATTTGCTTTTGAATGCTGCTTATAAAGATTTAAGTTTGTTTAAAAGAATTGTTTTGTTTTTGACAGGCAAGCACCAAAGCTATAAAGAGGCTTTATCTAGATTAGATTTTAGAGCCGGTTTGAATAAAAGTGGAAGTGGGCTTTTTGATTCAAACGAAAGAGTTAAAAGACAATTGGAAAAAATTAGAAGACAAAGAGAGGAAATAAAAGCACAGGTTAGAAATTCTTTTCCCAAAAAATCTGCAACTACTTCTAAGCAAGCAGTAAATAAAAATTATACGAAACAAGAGCAAGACGAAGCATGGGTCAAATTTGGAGATAGAATACAAAAAAAATAGAGTTTGTAAGTTAAGTGGATTTATTTGTTAGAATAAATCCCGCGGCTTTCTTGCTGTATTTTTTGAAGTTTGGCATTCTGCATAATGTTTTATTTTCCCATTTTCGAATTTTGATTTCATTATAATTTTTCCCCCCCATCGACTTATTAGTTCTTTTGATCCCACTCTTTGAGCGTTTTTAGAAATTTTTGCCATTTTAAGCTCCTATTGATAGATTTATTGTATAATAAAATTTATCAAAATAAGGTTGATTTATCAAGGAATTTATTCATGTTATTTATAATATTTTTTATTACTTCTTCCCTTTTTTCAAAAGAAGTTTATTATAGATTTGCAAATTATTCTGTTAATTATAACATAGTAGGTAAATATGAGATTACAAAAGAAGAGTCTGAGGAAGAGTATGGATATAAATTTACTTATGATCGCAATAATAATCTTATTTTAGTTGACTATATTGGTAAGCTTAGCATTTTAATGCCTTCTTTTTTTAATGCAACTCAAATTAAAATAGAAAGATCTAAACACAGTGAAAGGCGTATATTTCTAAATAGGGGACTTGCTTTTAAAAATAATAATGGTGTTTACATTGAGCATATAGAGTATATGAGCGATGGTAGGATTAAAAATATTTTTAATTATAATAGGTCTAATGAAATGGTTAGAGACAGATACGATGTTTCTTACTATCATTTTTTATACGATAATGAGAGAGAGTTTAGTGTTTACAGATTTAATGAATCGGGGATTCAAATCAAAGATTTAAATAATGTATATTTTACAAAGATCAGTTATGATCAGGCCAAATTTGTTAAGACAGTTTTATATTATGATGAGAATGGTTATATTGTAAGATCAAAAAATGGTACTTGTGGGTTTAGATTAACGTATGATGCTAATCATAATCTTATTAAAGAAGAATATCTTGATAAATCAGCTCGCACTGTTTCAAATCCATTTTCTGTAGCTATTAAAATATATCATTATGATGTTGATGGGAAAATTATTGAGATTTTAAACTATGATATTAATAACAACTTAACCCCTGATGAAAATAATGTTGCAATTTATCGTTATGAATATTATTTCAAAGAGAAAGATTGTTATTATAAAGAATATAATTATGACAATAATAATAATTTAACAATCAGTCAAAATGGCTATGCCATGAAGAAGACTATTTTTTATATCCAAAACAATGAAAAAAGGATAATAAACTATAGTAATAAAATCAATAAAAACTATAATAGAGATATTCCAACTGTTTATGAGGAAAAGTATGAAATAATGGATAATTTTAAAGGCATTGCTATTTATAGTTATAAATATGATGACAGATTTTATCTGATAGAAAATATTTTTTTTGATAAAAATTTTAATTTAATAGCTGATGCTAAAGGTGTTATGATTTACAGGTATTCTTACGACAAAGAAGGATTTTTGATTACTCAAGAACATTTTGGTGGAGATTTTGTTAATCCAATAGATAATTTTGAGGGGGTTTCAAAGTATAAATTTAGTTACGACTCTAATGGCAATATGGTTTCAAAGAAAAATTATTCTACGGATGGAGTTTTGGTTGCTGATTGTAATTTTGTTTTTGAATATTTATATGAATATGATAAGCAAAATAGGCTTATTTCTCAAAAAAATTTTGGCAGCTTGGGACAATTACAAGACGATATTCATGGAGTTAGTGTTTATAAATATGAATACAATAAATTTGGAAAAATAGCAAAGCAGTCAAATCACGGTCCGGATTTGAGATTAAGAGATGATGTTGGGGGATTTTCAATTTATAAGTGGATTTATGATGCTAGAGGCAATTTAATAGATTTCCAAAAATTTGATTCTTTGGGTAACTTAATCTAAGTATTTTCTGTTTTCATATTTTCCTATATTGCATAGTAATTCGTAAGGACTTCTTTTAGAAAATTTACTCATTTCATCTATACTTAATTTTTCTGATACAATTTCTACTTTTAAACCCGTTTCAACTTTTAAGTCTTTAGGAATTTCTACTATTGTTAGATTCATGCAAACCTTTCCCCTTATTTTACATTTTTTATTATTTATTAAAAAATAAAAATTATTGTTTATATTTTGAGGTATTCCATCAAAATATCCGATTGGAATAATTCCTATTTGCATATCCTCTTTGGCTTGAAATGTACCTGAATATGAAATTTTTTCACCCTTTTTTACATTTTTGATAAATACTACTTTTGAAAATAAGTTTAATACAGGTTTAAAATTTAGAGTAGTTTTTTTGTTTTTTAGTGAGGGATAATAACCGTAAAGAATAAGACCTGGTCTTACCATATTAAATTGTGGATTTAATTTGTAGTTGATAATGTGTCCTGAATTAGAAATATGAATAAATTTTGGATTTATATTTTTTTGTTTAAGTGTTTCTAAAAAAAATAAGAATTGCTCTATTTGTTTTTGTGTTATTTTAAAGTTTTCTGTTGTTGGGAGATGTGAGCAGACCCCCTCTAGTTCTAGAAATTTTGAGTTTTGAATGTATGTGGCTATTTCAAGGGCGCTGTCTATTTTTATTCCATATCTATTCATGCCAACATCAATTTTTAAGTGAACTTTTATTTTCTTTTTTTGCAATGCACATTCTTTTTCTATTAAAAATAAATATTCAAAATCAGCAACAAATGGTAATAACTCAAGTTTAATTAAATTTTTAATTTCTTTTTTATCTACTTTAATATACATTAATATTTTTGTACTTTTATCAATCTTTTTAAGTGTTTTGGCATCTTCAATATTAGAAAGTCCAAAGTAATTTATTTTTTTTGCTTTAAAAAATTTAAAGATATTTATGAGTCCGTGACCATATGCGTCGCCTTTTAAGGTAGCCACTATTTCTTTTTCACCAATTTTATTTTTAATTAAATTTAAGTTATGTTCCAAATTATTTAAATTTATTGTTATTGTTTTATTGCTACTCATTGTTTTATTATTATACATCTAGCTCTTTTAGGAAAGTAAGAATCTTTTTTAATTAATTTGTGATTTATTCTATAATTGGTATTGGGAATTTTTTTACTTGATTGCTTTTATAATATAATCTTAATTTTTTTTGAAAATCATTATATATTTTAGGGTTAATTCTAATTTCATATTTTTTAGTTTCTTTATTTATATTATTTTCTACTGTTATTGCTGCCAAAATATAATACCAGTTGTTATTTTTGTAATATTCTGCAATTGTTTTTGAGAGAGAGTCAGTTTTTAATGTGCCAAATGAATAAGCGTCTTTTGAGAGCTCTTTTTTTGATTTTTGATTTCCACTGGTGAGGCTGCTTAGATTATTAATGAAATTACCTTTATCTGGACTTAAAAATTCTAATTTTATGATTTTATATCTTTTAGAAGCTTCATTTGATAGGTCAAACGAAATAATAGCAGAAGATCCAATTTTTGAAAATGCATTTATAAATGAATAGCTAATCCCAACAAGCTCTTTTATTAAGTCTCCATTCCAATCTACTAATTCCATGTAAGGCTGACTAACGGCAATATCAACAGATGCAAGCAAAAAACTTTGTTTTAGTTTTTTAACTCTTGTTTTTATATTTTCTTTTACAATATAATTGCTATTTTCAAAGATATTAATTTCGTTTTTAGAAAAAATATTTTTAGCTAGAAAGAGAATTATCACAGTTAAAATAAATTTTTTAAGGCTCATAAAATATTTCCTTTTGTTTATATTTATTATATATCTTCAAATAGATCTCCATTTGTTTCTTTTAAGATGGGATTTTCTTTTAATACTTCTTTTAAAAAGTCAATAATTAATTTTGAATTAAGAGAAATTTTATAAATTGTAGTTTTTTGAGTAAGTTTGTTTTTAACGGTTAAATTTGCAAGCATATAATTCCAACGACCATTTTGATATGTTAATTTAAAAGCTTTTTTAAGTTCTTCGTCCATTAAGATTCCAAATGGGTATGAAGTAACATATCCCTTTTCTCCCGATTTTTCGGCAACTAGAAGAGGATGTTTAAGATCTAGGTTTGAACCAGCTGTTATTAATTTAATATCTTCAATTTCATATTCTTTATCTCCATTTTTAGTTGTTTCAAAAAGTATTAATAGTGATGTGTAATTACTATATTGATCGTCCATTTTTATAGGGGATAATATATAAGAATATCCAAATTTGTTTTTAAATTCTGGTATTACTTGTCCATCTTTATCTAAGATTGCCATTACCTTTGTCTTTATCCAAGTTACGTCGTGATTTTCATTTATGACTGGCAGTTTTTTATTCAAAATTTTGCCTGATATTAAATGTAATTTTCCATCGTTTAAAGGCAATTTTTCATCACTTAAAGGCAATTCATCTCTTATTGGCTTTCCAATAACGCCGTCTTGTTGTACAGATTGTGGTTTTTTAAAAAAAGCGCAACTTAACATTAACACAGGTATTGTCATTAATTTTAAATGCTTATATCTTCTAAATATCATTATATCTTCTTCCTTTATACCATTTTATGGCTTTTATTGAGCGGTAATTAAAACCACACTAGGCCCTAATAATATAGAATACTTATGTCAAAGTCAAGTTACTTTTTAGTAATTTTATTTTTTGAAAATTGCGTCTTTAGTTTTAATCTTACAATAAAGGTATTTCTGCTGCTAAGAAATGAATTATTCCTATAATTATTGCTATAATGCCAATTAACTGTTGATTATTCTCAAGTATTGATTGAAATTTTCCATATTTTTTATTATTTTGAACCTCTGTTGGTAATTTTTGTTTTAAAAACAAGATGAATCCAATTAAAAATAAACTTATAGCTGGAATCAAATTTCCGATTATTGGCAATTTATAGGGTTTGATTATTTCAAGGGTACTAGTTATTAAAAATAGTAATCCAAAAATGCTTTTTACCTTTTTGTTATCGTTTATTAAATTTACAAAATCTTCAAAAATTTTAAAAAATTTTATTTTTTCTATTAATATTGGGAATGCAAGTATTATTCCCCCTAAGATGTTAAGCGAAACAGACATAAAGTATATTTGCATCATATTTTATCCTCTAGGTTTTATTCTTTTGCTATAAAAAACACTATTATTATTATCATTGCTCTTTAGTATTATACTTAATAAGCTTTCATTTTTATATATTATGTTAGCATATGTTGTAAAGTTTTTATTGCTTATATAAAGCATATTGCTTTCAATTAATCTATTGTCCAAATAAATATCTAGCTTGGCTTTCCCTAGGTTAGAGAATTTTTTTGTTTTTATGTTTATTTTTAAGGATAATCTGTTTTTGTTTTGTTTATAGCTTATTATCATTTTAATATTGTTTTTATTATTTTCGAGATTTTGAATTCTAGGAATTAGTAAAATTTTAAAAAATAAAAGAATTATAACAAAGATTATTCCAACAATGATATGTTTTTTCAATTTTTTTTGGTATTTAATTTCTACTTGTTGGTTATAATTATTTTTTTTCATTATGTTTACAAATTTAACCTTTTAATTATTACTTTAATAAGGTATTTAAATTCCACCAGTAAACACTAACACCAGTTTTTCCGCCATAAAGTATGCTAAGTATTCCGTCTTTAGATAAACTCTCAGAGAGAAATATTAAATTTGGAGGTTCAATTAAAGCTATTTGGTTTTTAATTACACCTTTGTTGTCTAATTTCCATATTAAATTGTTGGATAAATTTTTCATGTTAGTAGATGCTATGATTTTGTCTTTTTGTATTTTTATAATATTAATAAAGCTTTCTTGTTTATCATCTAGTAAGTTTTTAGGAAGGGCGATTTTACTTATTACTTCGAATTCTTTAGTTTTTTTTAAACTCATTTTATAGACATATTGATCCTTAATTTTAATTCCAAGATCGTTTATATTTTCGTTATCGCCAATGTTTTCATAGTAAGTGATTTTTACATAAAGAGTTTTTTTATTAACTTCAAAAAAAACCTTATCTATTGAAATATTGTAGTTTTTCTTTTGATTGTCTATTGTTTTTAGTAGATTTTTATTGACATAAATTTTATAAAGTGGAGAAAATTCTTTATTATATGAATATATTATGTAGCCTTCGCTATATATTGATATTATTGCAATGTTGCCGTTCTCATCAACGTTGACATCGTAAATTTGTGGGAATGGTGTTCCGTTTAAACCTTCTTGACCCAAAATTTCTACAGAAGAGTTTTTGTTTAGTATTAGTATTCTCATAAAGTAGGCAATATTTTCTTTTTGGTCGAATTTTGATTTTTTATTATTTAGCTTGTCTGCTACAATAATGAAATCTTTTAACGGATATATTGCTTGAATTCCTTCGAAATCTATTTTTTTTATTTTTAAATCAGGATTTGTTTTAAATATTCCATTTTGATAAGTTTGTATTAGTTTTCCGTATGAGTTAAAAATCATTAATTTATTTGCTTTTATTTCTGCAATGTATACTAGTCCGTTATACGTTTTTATATCAAAATTTGAATTTGTAAATTTGTTGTTCAGAGGCATTATTGCACCAGGAAGTGTCCCGAATGGTATTTTGAATTGTTCTTCTCCTAGTTCGTTTAAAGTTTTAGTATTACATGATATAATTGCAAAAAGTAAGCTTAATATAAAAGCTTTATAGTTTTTTTTCATATTTTTTATATTATCATTTAAAATGAAAAATGACTTTAAGTCAATTATTTAGGAGAATTAATACCTACCATGTTAAAAACAGTACTTGAGAGAACCATTGGCTCAAAAAGTAAAAGAGATTTAAAAGACTATCTTCCAACTTTAAGGAATATTAATAAGCTTGAGCGCTGGGCATTGTTATTGTCAGATGAAGATTTCTCAAAAGAGACAGAAAAGCTTAAAGATGAATTAAAATCGGGTAATTCTTTAGAGAGTATTTTAGAGCGGGCTTTTACTTTGTCTAGAGAAGCTGCTAGAAGGCGTCTTAAGGAAAGGCCTTATGATGTGCAAATCATTGCTGGGCTTGCTCTTCACAAAGGCAAAATAATAGAGATGAAAACAGGAGAGGGAAAAACTCTCTCCTCAGTTCAAGCGGCTTATTTGAATAGTTTAACAGGAGATGGTGTTATTATTGTTACTGTTAATGACTATCTTGCGGAACGTGATTCCAACTGGATGAAGCCGGTTTTTGATCTTTTGGGTGTTAGTGTGGGGGTTGTTCTATCCAATATGGATTATGAGCTAAGAAAAGTTCAATATGCCAAAGATATTACTTATGTTACAAATAATGAACTTGGATTTGATTACTTAAGAGATAATATGCGTTATGACTTGAATGAAAAATCTCTAAGAAAGTTTAATTATTGTATTATTGATGAGATCGATTCTATATTAATCGACGAGGCAAGAACCCCTTTGATTATTTCAGGGCCTACTGAGGGCAATACAAATGCTTATCTTGAGGTTAATTCTCTTGTATCTTTTTTAAAAGAGTGTTCCAAGGATTCTAAAACAGGTGATTATCCTTTAGAAATAGACGATCTTGATGGTGATTATACTATTGATGAAAAAGCTAAAAGAATTTCTTTTACTGCTAAAGGACTTAATAATCTTGAACAACTTTTAGTTTCTAAAGGAATTATTAGTGGTTCTATGTATACCGATTCAAATTTTAATTATGTGCATTATATGACTCAAGCCTTGAAGGCACATTTACTTTTTTTAAAAAATAGAGAATATATTGTTGGTGACTCTGGTGTTGAGATTGTAGATGAATTTACCGGTCGAGTTTTAACAGGGCGAAGATATTCTGATGGCCTTCATCAAGCTATTGAGGCTAAAGAAGGGGTTAGAGTTGCTAATGAAAATAAGACCATGGCAACCATTACTTTTCAAAATCTATTTCGAATGTTTAATAAAATTTCCGGCATGACAGGTACAGCTGATACAGAAGCTAAGGAATTTCATAAGATATATAATCTTGATGTAATTGTAGTTCCAACAAATAGATTGTTAGCACGAATAGATGAGGATGATACTATTTATTATACGGAAGAATTTAAGTTTAATGCTATTACAGATGAGGTTTATAAAGCTTACAAGAAAGGGCAACCGGTTTTAGTGGGAACCGTTTCTATTGAAAAGTCTGAGATTTTATCAGATATGTTTAAAAATAAGGGAATTAAGCATGAAGTTCTTAATGCAAAAAATCATTCTCGAGAGGCATTCATTATTGCTGAAGCTGGAGCAAAACATGCGGTTACAATAGCAACAAATATGGCTGGTCGTGGTACTGATATTAAACTTGGGGGCAATATTGAACATAGGGTTAGAAAAAAAATTGGAACTAATGTAAGCCTTGAAGAATTTCAAGAGGCTGTTAAAAATGAGAGGGAAGATTACCTAAAAGACTATAATGAGGTTAAAAGTCTTGGTGGACTTTATGTTATTGGTAGCGAACGGCACGAATCAAGGCGAATAGACAATCAGCTTCGTGGGCGTAGTGGAAGACAAGGTGATCCTGGTCGTTCAAGATTTTATGTGTCGCTTGAAGACGATTTAATGCGTCTTTTTGCTGGAGACAACCTAAGGGCATTAATGGGTAAGCTTGGAATGGCAACGGGAGAGCCCATTACACATTCTCTTTTAACCAAATCTTTGATTAATGCCCAAAAAAGAGTAGAAGATAGAAATTTTGAAATTAGAAAGCATTTATTAGAGTATGACGATGTTATTACAAAGCAGAGAGATTTTATTTATGCTCAGAGAAATTCTATTCTTGAAGATACAGCTATTAAGGATCGTATTCTTATTGCTTTAGAAGAATATCTTACTTTTTTGCTTGAGAGAACAAAAAGTAGTTCAGTTTCAAATGTTTTTTTAAATGAAGTAAATTTGATTTTTGCTTATATGCTTGAGGGTCTTGGCTCTATTGAAAATATTAATTCTTTTGATTTAAAGGATAAATTAATGCAAATAGCAAAGGCAAATTTAGATGAGAAGGAGAATTTGATAGGCAGAGATCTTTTTAATGGATTTTTAAGATATGAATATTTGAAAAACATTGATTCTAAATTTCAAGAGCATCTTGCAAATTTAGATTCTTTAAGAGAGGCTGTTTATTTAAGGTCTTATGCTAATAAAAATCCAATTACGGAGTACAAAGAAGAGGGGTTTTTAATATTTAGCGAGCTTATTAAAGATATTAAAGTTTCTACCATAAGGCGTGTTCTTCAATTGAAATTGGATAGCAATTTTTCCAATTTTAAGTCAACAAAGAAGTCTAAAAATGTTAATTCAATCCATAAAGAACTTTCAGGGATTGTTATTAATGAAAATAAAAGCATTTCTAATGTTCAAGTGGTTAGAAGTTCTCCTAAAATAGGTAGAAATGAACCTTGTTATTGTGGGAGTGGGAAGAAATATAAAAATTGTCATGGCAGAAGTTAGAATAGGAGGTTTTTATGTTTAAATTGCCAGAACTTGGTTATAATTATGACGCTGTTGAGCCTTATATTGATGCTAAAACTATGGAAATTCATCATAGCAAGCATCATAATGGTTTTGTAATTAATTTGAATTCTATTTTAGAAAAAATGGGCAAAAGTCATTTAGAAGACGTTTCAAATATATTAAGAAATATTCAGGATTTTTCAGATGAATTTCAAACTCCAATAAGAAATAATGCTGGAGGTTATTCGAACCATACTCTATATTTTAGAACTTTAAAACCAGGAAACAAGAGTAATCTGTTGGAAAAGTTTGAAAATGATATTAATGCAACTTTTGGAAGCTTAGATGTTCTTAAGGCTATCTTGAAAGATACTGCAATGAAAATTTTTGGAAGTGGTTGGGCATGGTTAGTATTGTGTCCTAATAGCGGGCTTAAAGTGATTTCAATGCCTAATCAAGATAGCCCTTTAATGAAGTCTTATAAACCGGTTTTAGGTATTGATGTTTGGGAGCATGCTTATTATTTGAAATATCAAAATAGAAGAATTGAATATGTTGATGCATTTTTAAAGGCTTTAAATTGGGAAGAAGTTTCAAAAATTTATAATGAAGTTAACAATTAGCTTTTATTTAATGTTAATTAATTTATTTTAAGTCATTATTAAAGTTTCCTCTTTCTATGTCGTTAAAGTACTCTACTGTTCCCACTTTTAGTTCATAAGTTGCATTTTTGTCAGATACTATGATTGCATTTTTATGTAATTGAAGTGCGCTAATTGTCCACATATGATTAACACCTTTTTCAATAGCATGTTTTAATGCTCTTGCTTTGTTATGTCCGTTTACTATTATTAAAATTTCTTGTGAATCCATAATTGTTCCAATTCCAACAGTTAGAGCGCTTTTGGGAACTTTATTCACATTGCCTTCAAAGAATCTTGAATTAGCAATAATTGTATCTTGAGTTAAAGTTTTAATTCTTGTTCTTGATGTTAATGAGGAGCCTGGTTCGTTAAAAGCAATGTGACCATCAGGTCCGATTCCCCCCACAAAAAGCATGATTCCCCCAAAAGATTTGATTTTTTTTTCATATTCTTCACATTCTTTTTTAAGATTTAAAGCATTTCCATTTAATATATTTATGTTTTCCTTTTTAATATCAATGTGAGAAAAAAAATTTTTCCACATAAATGAATGGTAACTTTCAGGATGATTGTTTTCGATTCCTATGTATTCATCCATGTTAAAAGTTATGACATTTTGAAATGAAATTTTTTTACTTTTATTTAATTCAATTAAATTCTTGTACATGCCTATTGGGGAGCTTCCTGTTGGAAGCCCAAGGATAAATGGATTTTTTTTTGTTGGAGAAAATTCTTTAATTTTTTGTGCTACATGATTGGCTGCCCACTTTGATATGTCTTCATAAGTAGGTCTAATTATTAATCTCATTGCGATCTCCTTTAAATGGGTTAAAGTTATAGATTGTTAAAAATTATTTTAGATTCTATCATTGTTAACTTTAGGTTAAAATCTTTGTCTAGGACATTGATGTTTGCATCGTATCCATGGCATATTAATCCCTTTTTATCAATATTAAGAATTCTTGTTGGGTTGTAGGAGCTTGCTTGAACAGCATCACTCAAACTGTAGCCGAATTCTACTAAATTTTTAAGACCTTGTATCATTGTAAGTGTTGATCCAGCTATTGTGTTGCTTTTTACGCTGTGGAATAATCCATCTTCTGCAATATAAACTTCATCTCCGTTTGCAATTAGTTTTCCAGAATTTTGGAGGTTTGGGGTAAGTCCATCAGTTACAAGGACTATTTTACTTATGTCTTTAAGCTTTCTAAGCATTAAAACTAATTTTGGGTGTATATGATAACCATCTGCAATAATTTCACAAGAAACGTCACCATGTATTAATACTGCTCCTATTGCGTTTGGATTTCTGTGGTCAAGTTTTGACATTGCATTGAAAAAATGGGTTGTGTGAAGTATTCCAACCTGAAATCCTTCTATCATATTTTCATATTTTGCGTTTGTGTGTCCTGCCTGAAGGTTTATATTATTTTCAAGGCAAAATATTGCAAGTTCTCTCATGCCTTTAAGCTCGGGAGCAACAGTCATTGTGCTTATGTGTGTTTTGCTTTTGCCGTTTGAGCCTATAAATACCCCACCAGCAGCATCTATTAGTTTTTGCATAACTTTAATGCTAGGTTCGTGAAGATAAGAAACAGGGTGTGCTCCTCTTTTTTCAGGAGAAAAAAATGGCCCTTCAAGGTGAAGTCCTAGAATTTTAGCTCCCTTTTCTTTACCAATTGCCGCTGTGCAAGCTTTTATTGTTTGAATCATTTCATCTATTGGTCTTGGATAAAGAGTTGGCAAAAATCCTACTACTCCGTATTGTGCTAAATGTTCTGACATTTTAAGTATTGATTCTGTTGAACACTGGTCTGTTCCATAACCGTGAAATCCATGAATATGGTTGTCGTAAAGACCGGGAGTTATATAGTTGCCTTTTGTATCAATCATTTGGTATTCTCTGAGATCCATTTTTTTAAGTCTATCAGATGTTACAATATCAAAAATTTTATTATCCTTAATTAGAACCGCTGAATTATCTAGTTTGTCATTTCCAGTTAAAACGGATTTTGAGTTGAATAAGCAAAAATTTAGCATTTTTATGTTCCTTTTAATTTATTTTACTATAAACATTAATTTTTTTTTAAGGTTTTTGTTTTTTAATTTATTATATTTTATTTTAAATTTTATTAATGATATAATTTGCTTTGGAGGGCATTATTATGGCATCAGGATTTTTTGTTCCTGGACTTGAGAGCAAATATAATACTAAAGAAATTCGTGAATCCATGCTTAAGCCTGATAAAGCCAAAATCGATTCTTCTTTTAAGAAGCTTGAGTCTTTAGAGCAAGAGAAAAGTGCTTGGCAATTAATTAATAGAAAAATCTCTACTTTAAATTCTCTTGCAAAAGAACTTACCTCACTTAACAGTCCTTTTAATCTAATGTCAGGAAATTCTAGTAATAGTGAAGTTTTAACCCTGTCTACTCGATATGGATCCAAGAATGAGACTCATAAATTAATTGTTGATCAAATAGCATCCGCTGATGTGTTTTTATCTTCAAACTTTGATCCTAAAAAAGTTACAATACCAGAAGGAGATTATATATTTTTAGTTGGTAAGAAAGAAATTAATGTAAAAAGTAATGGCAATATTGATTTACTTGTGAGGGATATTAATAACAAGGGAAAGGGTTTTTTGACTGCAAAAATAGTAAAAAGCGATAAAAATGGAAATAGTCGTTTTATTTTGCAATCCTTAAAGGAAGGTAAAGAAAACAAACTTGTTATCAAAGGGGAGGGATTATCTTTTGCTAAGCAAATTGGGATTTTAAGTGAGCTGAAAACCAATTTTAATCCTAACCTTTCAGATATTGTTGCAAATCAATTTAGTAGTAATAATAAGCTTGCTTTTGAAAAAAATAATCTTGTTTTAAATCCGCTTTCAGAGGTGTCGATTGAAATTCCTGAAGATATTGAAATTACATCTAGGAGTAGAATTAAATTTGAAGTTAAGTATTTTGATACAGGCTTAGAAGAGCCTGATAGTAAGATTATTTTTAATCCCGGAGAGGCTACATTTAAGGATGCGAAAGTTGATAGTGAATATAGTGTAGTTGATCTTGGATCTGATTTAAAAACTCCTTTGGAGAAAAAATATATTCAAATGAATATGGTAAAAATATGCAACAAAGAAGGTTCCTTAGAACTTCCTTTAATAAATATTTCAAATAATTTTGAAGAAGTTGAAGTTGATATTGGAGCTCTTTCTAATCTAGAAGAAATAAATATTGAAAATAAAGCAAATAATAAAGTAATTGTGATTAGTAATGTCGAAGTTTTTGATCCAAAAAATAGAGATGGGCATTTGCCAATAAATGCTAAAAGTTTTGCTGAGAATGCAAAAATTAAATTTGATGGGGTAGATGTTGAGAGAGATTCAAATGTTATTAATGATTTAGTTCCAAATGTGACATTAAGTTTAAAAAAAGCTTCAAGTGATGCTGTTGAGGCCAAAGTTGAGCCTGATTATGAGGGGATTAAGAGAGTTCTTTTAGATTTTATTGGTGCTTATAATGAGGTTCTTGCTGAGATTAATATTGTAAGCTCCAATGAAGATCAATTTGGCAATCAAAAGTCTAATATAGTTGAAGAGTTAACTTATCTTAGTGAGTCTCAAAAAGAAGAGGCTTATAAAAATTTAGGCATTCTAAGGTCTGAATTTTTATTGAAAAATCTTAAATCCAGATTAGAATCAATAATTTTTAAGCCCTATGTTACTAGTGATCCTAATTTTTCAATAATTAATCAGATGGGAGTTTTTACTAACTCTATTTCTTCTTCTGGGGGACTTTCTAGATATTTAAGACTTGATGAGAAAAAGTTTGATGAATCGATTCGCAATAATATTGATAATGTTAGAGAACTTTTTTTATTTGACCTTAATGGTGACAGAGTATATGATGATGGGATTGCTAAAATGCTAGGAGATTGTTTGTCACCTCTTGTGACTTCTGGAGGAGTTATTTATAATAAAATAAGAAATTACGACTTGAAAATTATTAATCAAAAAAATAAAGTTGAAGATTATAAAAAGAAGTACGATGATAGAGAGAGAAAAGTAGAAGGAGAACTTAATACCTTGGATTTTACCGTTAAGCGCATGAAAGATCAGGAAAATACATTAAAGTCTTTTGATTTTAATCAAAGAAATAGATAATAGCAATTATTTTTAATGCATTGCTGTCTATGTTTCTTTTTTTTAATTTTTTGTGCTATTCTTTTTAACAGGCAAAAGGATTTGCTAAAAATAAATAATTAAACTTTATCATGGAGGAATGATATATGATTATAAATCATAATACGTCAGCTATTAATGCTTCAAGAAATAATGGTATTAATGCTGCTAATCTTAGTAAAACTCAAGAGAAGCTTTCTAGTGGGTACAGAATTAATCGAGCTTCTGATGATGCTGCTGGTATGGGGGTTTCTGGTAAGATTAATGCTCAAATAAGAGGCTTATCACAAGCTTCTAGAAACACCTCAAAAGCTATCAATTTTATTCAGACAACAGAAGGAAATTTAAATGAAGTAGAAAAAGTTTTAGTAAGAATGAAAGAATTGGCAGTTCAATCAGGTAACGGTACGTATTCAGACGCAGACAGAGGTTCTATACAAATTGAAATAGAACAACTTACAGACGAAATTAATAGAATTGCTGATCAAGCTCAATATAACCAAATGCACATGTTGTCAAACAAATCAGCTTCTCAAAATGTAAAAACAGCTGAAGAGCTTGGAATGCAGCCTGCAAAAATTAACACACCAGCGTCACTTTCAGGAGCTCAAACTTCTTGGACTTTAAGAGTTCATGTGGGAGCAAATCAAGATGAAGCTATTGCAGTAAATATTTATGCAGCTAATGTTGCAAATCTATTTTCTGGTGAGGGAGCCCAAGCTGCTCAGACTGCGCCTGTTCAAGAAGGTGCTCAACAAGAAGGAGCTCAACAACCAACACCTGCTACAGCACCTTCTCAAGGCGGGGTTAATTCTCCTGTTAATGTTACAACTACAGTTGATGCTAATACATCGCTTGCTAAAATAGAAAATGCTATTAGAATGGTAAGTGATCAAAGAGCAAATTTAGGTGCTTTCCAAAATAGACTTGAATCTATAAAAGATAGTACTGAGTATGCTATTGAAAATCTAAAAGCATCTTATGCTCAAATAAAAGATGCTACAATGACAGATGAAGTTGTAGCAGCTACAACCAATAGCATTTTAACACAATCTGCAATGGCAATGATTGCACAAGCTAATCAAGTTCCTCAATATGTTTTATCATTGCTTAGATAAAATTTTATGTAATTAGTACAAATTATTAACAAAAGATCCTTTAAGGGTCTTTTGTTTTTTTATATTTGATCGATAAAAATTTAATAATTTTTAGTATAATTTATAATGATGTGTTATGAGTATAATGCAGGCTTATTGAGGAGTTTGCTTTGGATAGGGTTACTGTTAAAATTAGAGATTGTTATAAAGTATTTTCTTATTATGTTGACAAAAAGCAGATAAGTCAAGCTATAAAAGACTATGAAGATGGCAAAGATAGAATGCAAATTTACAAAGAATCTTCTATTTTTATTGCAAATGCCAATGTTAATCTTGATGTTTATGAAAATGAAATTTTAGTCATTATGGGAATGTCAGGTTGTGGCAAATCTACTTTAGTCAGATGCTTAAATGGTATTTATAAAATAGATTCGGGATCTATTTTAGTAAATAACATGGAAATGAATGCTATAAATCGCAAGGATCTTTCTAATTTAAGAAAAGATAAATTTGCAATGGTTTTTCAAAATTTTGGACTTTTCCCACATATGAATGTATTAAGAAATGTTACTTATGGACTTGAGGTTAAGCATATCCCCAGGAAGATTAGAGAAGAACGTGCTATTGAGGTATTAAATCTTGTAGGACTTGAAGATTCAAAATATAAGTATATTAACGAACTTTCTGGAGGGATGAAACAAAGAGTTGGAATAGCAAGAGCATTAGTAGTTAATCCAGATATTCTTTTAATGGATGAAGCTTTTTCGGCACTTGATCCTTTAATTAAAGGAGAAATGCAAGAAGAACTTTTGAGATTAGTAGCTAAGCTTAAAAAGACAGTTGTATTTATTACTCACGATTTAATTGAAGCTTTTAAATTGGGACATAGAATTGCTTTTATGAAAGATGGAGAGATTATTCAAGTTGGCAAACCTTTGGAAATTTTGGCTAATCCCAGCACAGATTTTATATCTCATTTTATTAAAAATTTACCTGTTTTAAATATTTTAAAAATAAAAGATATTTTAAAAGATGATTTTGATTTAAATTCTGGTAGTGATAATGGTTTCAATGTTATTATTAAATATCAAGATGAAAATTTTAGTTTATACGATAAATCTCTTAATAAAAGATATAATAATCTTATATCTTTAAATTTAGAGCTAAATGATGAAATAAAAAAAATTGTTGAATACTTGAATAAGCAAGACTATTTAATAATAAAAGAAAGGGGAGTTGTTGTTGGATATATTAATTTAAATGAAATTTCCGATTTATTGGCAAGGTAGAAATTTATGAGTAAAGATTTTTTTATATTAAAAATAGATAATTTTTTTGATTTTTTGGTTGATAATTTTTCAATTTCTGAAGGGGTAGGTTTTTCTAAAAGTATAATTTTTTTATATGAAAATTTAAAAAATTTATTTCTTTTTATTAACCCTATTCTTTTGATTTTGATTGTATGCTTGCTAAGTTTTGTTTTCTTGAAAAAGAGATTAATATTTCTGATTTTGCCTGGATTTTTTTTTATTTTGTATTTTAATCTTTGGGAAGCTTCAATGGATACAGTAGCTATTATATTTGTTTCTGTATTTGTTTCTGTGATTTTGGGAATTCCTATAGGTATTTTTGGGGGATATTTTCCAAGATTTTATGTTTTTTTAAAGCCCATTTTAGATTTAATGCAAGCTATGCCCCCATTTATTTATTTGATTCCCGCGATTCCTTTTTTTGGAATGGGTACAGCTTCTGCTATTTTTGCTACAATAGTTTTTGCTATGCCTCCTGTTATTAGATATACAAGGTTGGGAATTGTTCAAGTTTCAAATGAAGTAATAGAAGCTGCTAAGTCTTTTGGTAGTAGTAATTTACGTATTCTTTTGCAAGTTCAGCTTCCCCTTTCTCTTCAGAGTATAATTGAAGGTATTAATCAGTCAATAATGATGGCGATATCTATGATAGTAATTGCTGCAATGGTTGGGTCGTCTGGTTTGGGTAGGACTGTGATTTACTCTATAGAAAGATTAAATTTTGGTGAGGGCTTAATATCTGGATTAGCAGTTGTTATTATAGCTATTATTTTAGATAGAATTATGCAATCTATCTTTATTAAATTTAGCTATTTAAATACAGATCATTATACTGGAAAGAGAGAAAATAAATTTAAAAGATTTTTAGAAATATATAATAAATAAGGGGGATATTTTATGTATAAATTATTCATTGGATTTTGTATTTGTATTGTTTTTTTGTCTTGTGATGAAAGAAAAAGTTCAAAGAATTTAAAATCGGTAAAAATTGCATATGTGAATTGGGGCGGAGAAACAGCAGCTACAAATGTATTGAAGGTTGTTTTTGAGAAAATAGGTTACAATGCAGAAATATTTTCAGTTACTACATCCGTAATGTATCAATACCTGGCATCTGGAAAAGTAGATGGTACAGTATCTTCTTGGGTTCCAACAGCTGATAAATTTTATTACGAAAAATTGAAAACAAAATTTGTTGATCTTGGTGCAAATTATGAGGGAACCATTCAGGGTTTTGTAGTTCCAAGTTATGTTCCAATTTCTAGTATTAGTGAGCTTAAGGGCAAAGGGGCTAAGTTTAAGAATAAAATGATTGGAATAGATGCTGGTGCGGGGACTCAGATTGTTACAGAACAGGCGCTTGATTATTATGGGTTAAGTAAAGAGTATGAGCTAGTTCCGTCAAGCGAGAGTGTTATGCTTGCAAGTTTGGATTCTTCAATAAAGAGAAACGAGTGGATTTTAGTTCCTTTGTGGAAGCCCCATTGGGCTTTTTCTAGGTATGATATTAAGTTCCTTGATGATCCTGATTTAATTATGGGGGGAATTGAGAGTGTGCATACTCTTGTTAGGCTTGGTCTTGAAAATGATGATCTTGATGCATATTATGTTTTTGATCATTTTTATTGGAATGATGATTTAATATTGCCTTTAATGGATAGAAATGATAAAGAGTCAGGCAAAGAGTATCGCAATGCAGTTGAATTTGTTGAAAATAATAAAGAAATTGTAAAGATGTGGGTTCCAGAAAAATATAAGACTTTATTTGATTAATCTTTTTTGGAATTCTTTTAAAGATGTTGAAATAGGATTGCATTTAGGAATATAATCATTTCCTCCTTTGAATAATGCATTACATCTTATTATTCTTAGTGTCATTAATATTAAAGCCGTTAAAAAATTATATTTTTTAAGACATTTAATTGAATATTTTGAGCAAGTAGGTTTGTATATGCATTGCAGACCAAATATTTTAGAAAAAGTGTTTTGATAAATTTTTATTAAAAAAATAATAGTATAATTTAAGATAAAAAAAACTTTGAAAATGTTCATGTTTAGAATTGTATTATATTATAATGATTAATCAAATGAATTGAAAATATTAATTAAGGTTTATAACTTTAAAGCTTTAATTTTTATTATAAAGGGGGCTTAAAATTAAAAAAATTTTTTTAATTTTTATGACTGTCTCTTTTTCTTTTGCTGAAATTATTCAAATATCGCCCAAGCAAGCTGTAAATATGGCTTTAGAAAGTAGCCTAGATTCAGAAAATGCTTTGTATAAGGAAAATATAAAAAAACTTTATAAAAATAATGCATGGAATGTTTTTGTTCCAAATGTTAACCTTAGTTCTACAGTTAGTAGAAATTCTTCTGCTTTAAGTGAGTTTGAGAGAGATTATTGGAGCTTGGGATTTGGAATTTCGATTGGTCTTTCTTTGTCGCCTTCTGTTTTAAAGAGAATGGAGCTTGTTATGTTGGAGTATGAAAATGCAAAAATAGAAAGGGAAAGTGCTGTTCGTAATATTAAGCTTAATGTTCTTAAGTCTTACAATCAATTGATAGCTCTAAAGAGCACTTTGAAAGTTTTCGAAAGTCAAATACTAAATAGTAAGCTTAAATTTGAACAAGCTAAAATTGCTTATAATAATGGATTAATATCGGAAATAGATTTTCTTGATGCACAGCTTAAGCATAAAAGATCTCAACCAGATTTAGATGGCCAGATTATTAATTTTGAAAAATCAAAAGAAATTTTCAAATTATTAATAGGATTAGATCCAGATCAAGATTTTGAAATTATTGGAGAATTGCCAGACGAGACAATAGATTTTTCATTATTTAATGAAGCATTAAATTTTAATGAATCATTAGAGATTAAGGAGTTGAATATGCGCTTAAAGATGACAGAGCAGCTTATTGCTTCGCTTTGGTTAGATACTTTTTTACCAAGCCTTTCGTTGTCATTTTCTTATTCTCCTTATAGATCATTTAATGAAAATTCCAAAGGTTTTTCAAGTGGATTTTTGGCATCCTTTGGCTTAAATTATGGTTTAACCGAAATATTTCCATTTTCAAAGAGTTTTACAAAAATACAGGATAACAACTATCAACTAAAAATATTGCAAAACAATATTGAAGGTAAAATTAGAAATTTAAAATCTAGTATTGTTCAAAAAAGAAAGGATATTAGAAGATATAAAGCTATTCTTGATGCTTCTAAGATTAATGTAGAATTAGCTAATAAAAATTATCAAATGGCATTTAATGCTTTTAATTCCGGAGTAATAGATCTTTCTAAATTAAATGATATTGAGTTTGTTTATAAGCAAAGCGATTTGAAGTTTATTGAAGATAAATTGAATTATTCTAATTCTATACTTGAATATAAGGATTTAATAAATTCACTAGATTAAGAGGTATTTTTATGAATTTGATTTTTAACATTGACTTATATTTAAAAAAATATTTTTTAGTCTTAGCCTTAGTTTTAGTTGCTTGTGTTAGTAAGAATAAGCTAGATGACAAAAATATTAATAAGGATGAAGAGAGTTCTTATAGATTTCCAGTAATTGCCATAAAAGTTAAGAAGGGAGTTTTAAGTGATTATTTGTCTTTAAATGGAGATATAGATACAAAAGTTAAGGCAGATATTTTTCCAGATACCGCAGGTAAAATAACTTCTTTGAGAATAAAACTTGGAGCTTATGTTCAAAAGGGACAAATAGTTGCAACTCTTGATCCTTCAAGGCCTGGTTCTGTATATTTGAAAAGTCCAGTAAGAGCGCCAATTTCAGGATATATTTTAAATATTAGAAAAAAAATTGGTGAAACAGTTAATTCTCAGTCCAGTATAGCAGTAGTAGGAAAAATAGATGCAAAGCAAATTTTAACTTATGTGTCTGAGAAATATATTGCAAATATTAAAGTTGGAAATGATGCTATTGTTGAGGTTGGAGCTTATCCTAATGAAAAGTTTAAAGCCAAAGTTTCAGAGATATCTCCTGTTTTAGATTCTAAAAGTCGCACTATTGAGGTATATCTTACCCCTATTGGTAGCAATTTAGATAAACTGATTATTGGTATGTTTGCTAAAGTTAAACTTATTACCAAACGTTTTAAAGATGTGATCAAGATTCCAAGAGAGGCTATTGTTGAGAGAGAGGGTGTGAAATTTGTATTTAGGCTTGATTTAGAGGGTAAAAGCGTTCAAATGTTACCCGTTACAGTACTTTTTGAAATAGATGGTATTGTAGCTCTTTCGGGCGAGATTGAAGAGGATGATTTAATTGTGGTAGAAGGTATGTCTACTCTTTCTGATGGAACTCTAATAAATTTGGTAGATACAAAAGAGAGTCTTTCAGCTGAAAGTAATATTTAGTTTGTTGGGAGATAGTTATGTTGGTAAAGAGAATAGTTAGCAAACCAATAACAATGTTGATTTTATTTTCGTTGTTAATGATGATAAGTTTATATACCTTTTCAAGATTAAAAGTAGATCTTTTGCCTGGAATTGATATTCCCCAAATAAGTATTAACACTGTTTATCCTGGTGCTTCTCCTAAAGAAGTTGAAGAGAGTGTTTCTAGAGTCCTTGAGAGTGGCTTGAGTTCGTTAAAGAATTTAAAAAATATATATAGCATTTCTTCTAAAGAAAATAGCATTGTTTCACTTGAATTTTATCATGGAACCGATTTAGATTTGGTTTTAAATGAAATTCGAGATGTTCTTGAATTGGTAAAATCTTCATTGCCCAGTAAATCACAGACTCCCAGAATTTTTAGATATAATCTTAAAAATATTCCTGTAATGGAAATTGTTATTAATTCTGTAAGGCCAGTTTCTGAACTTAAAAGATATGCTGACGAGATTATTAAGCCCGGACTTGAAAGGCTTGATGGAGTTGCAATTGTTACTGTTAACGGGGGGAGTAAAAAGCGTGTTTTAATTGAAGTTTCTCAAAACAGATTAGAGTCTTATGGGCTTTCTTTGTCAAGAGTATCTTCGATTATAGCATCTCAAAATTTAGAACTTTCAGCCGGTAATATACTAGAGAACAATTTAGAATATTTGGTTCAAGTGTCGGGAAAATTTAAATCAATTGAAGAGATAGGTAATGTGGTTATAGCTTATAAGATGCCCGACAGTTCTTCTGGCATAAATTTATCTCCTATTGAGATAAAACTTAAAGATATTGCTAATATTAAAACCGATTTTGAAGATTTGTCAGAATATGTTGAATATAATGGTCTGCCTTCAATTTCTTTATCGGTTCAAAAACGTAGTGATGCTAATTCTATTGCAGTTTCTAATGTTGTTATGAGTGAAATAGAAAAATTGAAATTGTCTATGCCTAAAGATATGAGATTAGAAATTGCTTCTGATAGTACTAATTTTATTAAAGCGTCCATTTCAACGGTTGTAAATTCAGCCTATTTTGGGGCTATGCTTGCAATATTTGTTATTTTTTTCTTTTTAAGAAGCTTTAGGGCCACAATAATTATTGGAATTTCTATTCCAATAGCAATTATTCTAACCTTTTGTTTAATGTATTTTGTAAATATTTCTCTTAACATTATGAGTCTTGCAGGTCTTGCTCTTGGGATTGGAATGGTTGTTGACTGTTCAATTGTTGTAATAGACAATATATACAAATATAGGCAAAAAGGAGCAAAGCTTATTTCATCTTCCATTCTAGGAGCCCAAGAGATGATGCTGCCTATTACATCGTCAACTTTTACTTCTATTTGTGTTTTTGGTCCATTTCTTATTTTTAAATCAGAACTTGGAGTGTATGGAGATTTTTTTAAAGACTTTTCATTTACGATCGTTATTTCTTTAGGTGTTTCTCTTTTAGTTGCGATTTTTTTAGTTCCTGTTTTATCAAGCCATTATGTCGGCTTATACACAAGTTTTCAAAGAAATATTAAGAATGCTTTTATTAGGAAAATCGATGTTTTTTTTCTTAATATTTATTATTTTTTAGAATTTTTGTATATCAATTTATTAAATATAGTTTTAAATCATAAATTGATTTTTGGCCTGATTGTTTTTTTTAGTTTTATTGGTAGTTTGTTTTTAGGATTATTGCTAGATGTGACAACTTTTGATAGAGGAAAGGATAATTCAATTAGTATTAATTTAAATTTTCCTCATAGAACTAGCTTGGAATATGCAAAATTTTATTCTAATAGATTTTTAGAAATTGTAAAAAGTGAGGCTAAAGGATATAAAAGCATTATTTCTACTTTGGATGCTGACAGAATAACTTTTAATGTATTGTTTCCTCTTAAGGAAGAGTTTCAAGATAAGTCGATTAAAAGTATAGATTACGATGCTATTAAATATAAAATTATGAATCGTATTGGAAATCTTTATCCTGAATTTAATATTGAGCCTTCCAGTGGCAATGCTTTAGGTGGTGGAGATTCTATTAAAATTAAAATTTCAGGGAATGATTTTGAATATATGAAAGATTATGGAAAAATTTTAGTTTCTATGTTAAAAAAGGAAATTCCTGAACTTGTAAATCCAAGACTTAGTATAAATGATGCTCAACTTCAAATTGGCGTTGAGATAGACAGAGCGCTAGCTTATAATTATGGTATTGACATGAATACCATTTTAAATGAGTTGAAGGCTAATGTTAATGGTATTGTTGCTGGGCAATATGTAGAGAATGGACTTAATTATGATATTGTTCTCAAGCTTGATAGAATGGATGTTAAAAATTTAAAAGATTTGGAAAAAATATTTATTATAAATTCATCTGGAGTTAAAATTCCTTTTTCATCAATAGCTACTTTTGAAAAAACCAATAAAGCTGAATCTATTTATAGAGAAAATCAAGCTTTAACTATTTATCTTAATGCGGGCATTTCTCCAAATGATAATTTAACTCAAGTAACTGCAAAAGTTGTAGATTTTATTAATAATAAAGTGCCTCATAAAGAGGGCACGGTGCTTAAGGTTGAAGGAGAATATAATGAATTTTCAAATATCATGAATCAGTTTAAAATAATCATTATGATGGCTATTATTGTTGTATTTGGTATTATGGCTTCTCAATTTGAATCTTTTTTAAAACCTTTTATTATTATTTTTACAATTCCTTTAACGGCAATAGGGGTTGTGCTTATACATTTTCTTGCAGGAGAAAAACTTTCTATTTTTGCGGCAATTGGAATGCTTATGCTTGTTGGTGTTGTGGTAAATACAGGAATTGTACTTGTAGATTATACTGGTTTATTGATCAAGAGAGGATTTAAGCTAAGAGAAGCAATTGTTGAATCTTGCCGTTCAAGATTTAGACCAATTTTAATGTCTGCTTTGACTTCAATAATAGGTCTTATTCCAATGGCATTTTCTAGTGGGAGTGGAAATGAGCTTTTAAAGCCAATCGCATTCACTTTCATTGGTGGAATGACAGCTAGCACATTTCTTACTTTGTTTTTTATCCCCATGCTTTTTGAAATTTTTTCCAATATTGTTTTAAGTTTTAAACTTAGGTTAAAAAGAGTGCTTTCTAATGCAGATGTTGAAAAATCATTAAAAATTAATAATTCGGCTAAAAGTAGTTATGATAATCTATTTGAAGAAGATGGGGATTGATATGACTAAATTTTATAAGTATAGGATTGAAATAATTTCCAACTTATCTTTAGAGCTTGATGTTTTTGAATATATGGAAAAAATAGAACAAGAGTTAGGAGAGCTTATATATTATTCTAAGATAGAAAATGTTTACGGAAAAGGTAGGAAGGGGGAAAAACATGGTAACGGTGTTTGGCCAGAAGAAAATTTTATTCTAATTATTTATACTTCCAATCAATCTATTGTTAATAGATTGAAGGATATTGTAGATGATTTGAATCGTTCTTACCCCACAGAGGGGATTAATTTTTTTGTTTTGAGTAATTAATCAGCAAAGGGTATTAATTTTAAAAAATTAAGAATGTTGCAATCGGGTGATTAAATTTATGTTAATATTCCTATAGACATTTTTAAATAATTAGAACACTTATTTCAAAATAAGTGTTCGATTGTCTTAGTAGAAGGCTTTATGAATACTTTTTTATGAATTTATGGTTAATAATGATATAATAAACCATATTAATTTTGTTGAAAGGAGGATTGTATGTCGATAGCAAAGGCATTTTTTGAAGTGGCTGATCAACAAAAGGATAAAATTGCTCAAATATATAAAGTTTGCGATGGATATACTCATATTACTTATGGCGACTTAAAAAACAATGTTTTAAGGCTTGCTTCCTTTTTAAAGTCAATCAATGTTAAGCATCAAGATAAAATATTTATTTGCTCTGAGAATAGGGCTGAATGGACTGTAATAGATTTTGCAATTTTATCTTTGGGTGCTGTTGATATTCCAAAAGGCTCTGATGTTACTCTTTTTGAAGCTGAAATTATTTTTAACTCCGTTCTTCCAAGTATAGTTATTTTAGAAAATTTAACTCTTCTTGATATGTTTGTTAGAATTCCATTTACAGTAAAACCAATATTTATTATTATTGAAAATTTAAACAAAGAAGATAGACTAAGGTATAGTGATTTTGAAATTTATACCTATAGTGATTGCATTTTATTTGGAGATAATTTAAGAAAAGATTCAGAAATTATTGAGATTGCAAGTAAAGTTGATTCTAATGATATGGCAACAATAATATATACTTCTGGAACAACGGGTCATCCAAAGGGAGTAATGCTAAGCCATGCTAATCTTCTTTATCAGGTTTCTAGCTTTAGCTTAATGGTTGATACACAAGTGGGGCAAATATTTATGTGCATTTTGCCAATTTGGCATTCTTTTCAAAGGTCTTTTTCTTACAATATTTTCCTCAAGGGTATGGTTTGTTTATTTTCTACTATTGTTCCAAGAGCCATGCTTAATGATATTAAGAATATTAATCCTCATTATATTGCAGCAGTTCCTAGGCTTTGGATTGCAATAAGGCAAAATATTTACAAAGAAGTTTCTAAAAAACCGTTTATTTTTAGAATAATTTTTCATTTTTTTGTAAAATTGGCATTTCTTAGCGATATTTGCTATAGGGTGGTGATGGGGCTTTATCCGGATAATGGGTTTAGTTTATTTTTTCCTATAAAAAAAATTTTAGGAACATTTGGGTTAATCTGCTTATTTCCTTTTAAAGCTTTGGGAAATATTTTGATTTTTAATAAAATAAATAAAATTTTAGGTAATAATTTTGTTGTTGGAATTACTGGTGGTGGGAGTATGTCTTTGTCTGTTGTTAGATTTTTTAATTCAATTGGCATTGAACTTGCTAATGCTTATGGATTAACAGAAACTTCACCTGGAGTGGCTTCTAATAAACATAAAAAAGTGATTATTGGGACTTGCGGTAAAATTTTACCTGGAACTGTTGCTGAGATTAGAGATGCTGATGGAAATAAACTTGAAAAGCCCGGAAAAGGAATTTTGTTTGTAAAAGGACCTCAAGTAATGCTTGGATATTATAATGATAGGGAGGCAACTTGCAGGATTATTGGTTCTGATGGTTTTTTAAACACGGGGGATATTGCAAAATTATCCAAGGACAATGTTGTTCAAATTATTGGCCGAGAAAAAGATACAATTGTTTTGAATAATGGAGAGAATGTTGAGCCTGGTCCAATTGAGATTAAGCTTGAAGAATCAATATTAATAGAAAAAGCGGTTGTTGTAGGACAAGATCAAAAATTTTTAGGCGCCCTTATTCTTCCAAATTTTGAAGAAATAAATAAGTATCTAGAAAGTGTTGGGCAAAAAATTTTTGATGCTAATAATAGACGTCAAATTATTGCAAACAATATTGTTCTTAAGGCTGTAAATGATGAAATAAAAAAATTAATCAATAGAACCAATGGATTTAAGCCTTTTGAGCAGATATTGAAGTTTACTCTTTTAGAAAAACCATTTGAAGTTGGTAAAGAAATGTCTATTAAGATGGATATTAAGCGAAGCTATATTTTAAATTTTTATAAAAATGAAATTAAAAATTTATTTACTTGATTATTATTTTAAATGCAGCTCAAGCTCTACTATGTCTTCTAATTTTGTATTAGGGGGTATGCTTTGCTTGTAAACAAATCCGTCACCATTTATTTTTATTTTTATAGTATTTTTATAATATTTTAATATGTCTATTGATTCTCTTTTAGAGAGGTTGATAAAATTTGGCAAATATTCTTTGTTTTTATGGTTAGTGACGGTTTTAGGGATTTTAATTTTTGATGGCATTTTGATTTTTTTATATGAGTTTGTATTTTGTTGATGTTCAATAAATTCTATTATTTCTTTTGCCATTGGAGCTGCTATTCTTGTTCCATATATTATTTTTTTGGGATATCTGTATACAATATAAATAATATATTTTGGTTGTTCTGTAGGGTATATTGCCAAGATAGAGGATGTATAGTCTTCTTCTGAGTATTTTCCGGTTTTTCTATCAATGGCCTGAGATGTTCCGCTTTTTGCAGAAATGTCGAGATTTTTAATTTTAAGATTTGGAATTCCACCTTTATTTACAACTTCTCTCATCATTTTTAAAACTTTTTGTGCTGAATTCTTGGATATTACCCTTTTTATTTCTTCCTTATCAAATTTCTTAATATTTTCTCCCTTATCAGTGCTTATTTTTTTTATTATTCTGGGTTTTAACATTATTCCATTGTTACCTAGTGTGCTTGCGGCTTGCAATATTTGAACCGCTGACACCCCTATTTCTTGTCCAAATCCAATTGTAGCTTTACTTCGTCCTGACCATTTTGAATAATGATTTAACAATCCTTTTGTTTCTCCAGGAAATGGAAATCCAACTTTTTCTCCAAATCCAAAATCTAAAAGTTTTTTGTAAAAGTATTCATCGCTAACTTTTTCAGTAATGTAAGCTATTCCTACATTTGATGAATAAACTAAAATCTCTGTAGAATCAATATATTTATAGGGAGGATTTAAGGTTTTGATTGTGATTTTCTCTCCTGACGGAAATTGTTTTTGATATATTCCATTGTCTAAAAATTTTTCTTTTAAATTTAATTTTCCACTTTCTAATAGTATTGCAACTGTAAAAATTTTATTAATGCTTCCAGGCTCATAGGTTAACGATGAAGAAAGGTTTTTTCGTATTTCTTCAGGATATTCAGAATAAAAGTTTGCATCATATTGAGGAAATTGAACCATGGACAATATTTCTCCATTTTGGGAGTTCATTACTAAAGTGATTAAACTTTCGGGATTATTTTCTTTAAAGTATTTTTTAGCTATTTTGCTAACACCTTGTTGTAGATTCATATCTATTGTTAAGTAGATATTATTTGTTTCTAATTCTTCATTTAAAAATTGTTGTCTGGTTTTGTCTTTTCCTAAGATACTATTTAGAGAAAATTCAATGCCTTCAAGGCCAAGATTATCTATTCCCACAAAGCCAGTAATATTACTTGTGGTGTATCTAAAAGGATAAATTCTTGTGTAATCAGGATATAAGGTAATGTTTGAGAGCCTACCTTCAGCTTGAATTCTTTTGATTAAATCAGATTCTTCCCTTTTTATTTTTCTTTTTATATATAAAAATCCTTTATTTGAGGAAAGCTTTTCTTTTAAAATTCTTGAATCAATTTGGAGTATTGCACCAAGAGTTTCGGATGTGTTGACAATGTTTTCTATTTTTTGAGGATTTGTTCCAATTGAGTAAGATTTTGAAGAGAATGCTATTGGTTTGCCATTTCTATCATAAATTGTTCCCCTTTTAACAATATCATTTGACTTTAAAGATACTATATTGTCTGGACTGTTATTGAAGACCATTAATATTAAATATTTGTAAATAGTTAGCAAAGTTATAACCAAGAATATTGTTAATATTGTTTTTGTTCGATACTTATTGTTAAGTCTTTTGGTCATGAGCTTTAGACCCCTTAAATTATTTTATGACTATAGGAAATAAAAAATTATTCATTTTTTTTTGCATCTATATTATTATATGTTATTATATTCTGAAAAAGTAAATTGCTATGTAGCAGGGGGTATAAATCTAATGGACATTAAAACTTTAAAAGGCTTTAAAGATTATTTACCAAAAGATTCTTTGATTCGAATTCATATTGTTAGGCAGATATTTAGCGTTCTTAATTCTTATAATTTTGATTTAATAGATACTCCAGTTCTTGAATATTCGGATTTACTTTTAAAAAAAAGTGGGGATGAGACCGAAAAGCAAATTTATAGATTTAAAGATAATGGAGGTAGAGATGTTTCCATGCGATTTGATTTAACTGTTCCTTTTGCTAGATTTGTTGCTACAAATATTTCCGATTTGAAATTTCCTTTCAGACGCTCTCAATTTGGAAAAGTTTTTAGAGGCGAGAATTCTCAAAAAGGTAGGTACAGAGAATTTATGCAATTCGATTTTGATATAGTTGGAGAGGACAGTTTTAGAGGCGATGCTGAGATTCTTTCTGTTGTGTATTATGGACTTGAAGAGATTTTTTTAAATTTCATAGAAGGCATTAATAAAAAATTTATTATCCATTATTCCCATCTTGGTATATTAAATTCTTTTTTTGAACAGTTAGGAATTAAAGAAAAATCTCTTTTTATTTTAAGAAATATTGACAAAATAGATAAAATAGGAATTGACAAGGTTAAAGAGACTTTGCTTCTTGAGATCGAAAAAGAAGCAGTAGATTTAATCTTAAGTTTAGTGAACTTGCAAGGTACTTTTAAAGACAAAATACAAGTCTTAAAAAGCATTTTAGGTGATAATGAGTCTGTTAAGAGAGTAGAAGATGTTTTTCAGCATCTTAGTTTATTAAAAATTCAAGATTCTTTTAATTTGAATCTTAAAATATCTCGAGGGCTTGATTATTATACAGGGATTGTTTTTGAATCTGAGGTGTTTGGTAGTAATATGGGTAGTGTTTGTAGTGGGGGAAGATACGATAATTTGGTTTCTTCGTTCTCAGGCTCTACGCAAAAGGTTTCAGGAGTTGGGGGATCTTTTGGTGTTGATAGAATAAAGGATATAATTGATCTTGAAAAGTTTAGTTATGTTAAAATATTTGTTACCAAGGCCAGGTCTAAAGTTTTAATTGTAAATCTAGATAGTGCTTTGCAAAATTATTATTATGAGCTTGCTACTAGGTTTAGAAATCATGATTATTCTAAGGTTAAAAATATTTCTTGTGAAGTTTATTTTAAAAATAAAAATGGCAAAAATATTAAAGAACAAATAGAATATGCTTTAAGTAAAGAAATAAGATTTTTAGTTTTTGTTGGTCAAGAAGAATATAAAGAAAATAAAATGAAAGTAAGAGATTTGACAAAAAAAGAAGAGTTGCTGCTTTCTTTTGAAGAGTCAATAAATGTTATCAAATGCAATGAAAAGTTACTGTGTACCCCTTTTTAATCTTAAATGCTAATTGTTTTGAAAAATTTAGGCAAAGATATCAAGATTAACTTGAGTTTTTATCTATTTTTCTAATTGTGATTGCATTTAAGGTGAGTTTATTCTTTTTGTATTCTATTTGTCCAAGTATTTCAACGCTGTCTTTAAAGCCAATGTCAATATCAAAGGTTGTTTTTGTTGGAATAATTCCTGAGAGCACATTTTTGTTGTATCCTACATAAAAATCAAATTGAATTATGTTGTCTTTTTTTTCTATATTATTTACTATTCCTTCCCATTTTACATATACGTTTGAATAGATTGCTGGATCTTTTTTAATATCTTTTAAGTTTAGATATTCATTAAACTCAATAAAGTCTGGCCTTGAGATGAAACTCGCAAGATTTTTGGCTTTTAATTTTATAGATTCTGATGCATTTGAATTTAATATTTTATTTATTTCTACTCTTGCAAAATTATCTTTTCCTGTTTTTAAGTAATCTTTTATTTTTTCGAAAGAATTTTTAATTTCGTCGCTGGTTAGTATTAATATAAATTGTCCCTCGTCATTTTTTATTTTTTCTTTATTATTTATTTTAATGTCGTCAATGTAAGTTGCAATGTTGTTTAAGTTTTTGTTTATTTCTGCTTGCCAATTTGTGGATATTGTTGTTTTTTGTTTATAAAAAATAAAATAGATTGCTAAGATTGAAATTAATATAATTCCTCCAATGGCAATTATTATGATTAATTTTGTTAAATTTTTATCAGGTATTGTTTTAATTATTGGGAACAATTTCTCGTATAGGTTGCTATTTTTTAAAAAAATAGATCCTTTAACAGGATTTTTTCGAATAATTTCAAGAGACAGTTCTGATTTCTCAACTTCTTGATTTTCTTCTATCATTTTAAGCCATATTTGAATAGCTTTTTCTTCTTTGCCTTGACTTACTAAAAGTATAGCAATAGCTTGCTTTATATTTGGTTCGCTTGGGTTTAAAGTATAGGCTTTTTTAAGATATGTTTGAGCATTGCCAAGGTTTCCAATGCGAAGATAAGACATTCCTAAAACATAGTGATACAAATAGCAATTTTTGTAGAAAAAAATTTCTTTTTCTAGTAGCTTTATTGATTGTGAATATTTTTTTGAATTATAGTAAGAAATAGCCTTGTTAATAATTTTATTAGACTCCATATAGCTAGAATTTGACCCCACAATTTTCTTTTTAATATTATAATATAAGAGTTTCTTTTAAAAGAATAATAAACAGAATATTGTTATTTTGCCTTAATTTCTTGTTTGACTAAAAATTGATAAATGATATAATTATGTAAAGTGTATTGGGGGTTTTTATATATTTTTTAAAGTGGTGGGGATGTGTCATCAGAAAGAATCGTTGAATTGATTAAAGAGATTTATTTAGATTTTAGAAAAGGCAATTTTAAAGAAGCTTTAGTAAAATCCGAAGAAGCGCATTCTCTTGATTTTGATAATATTGAAATTTTGACAGCTTTGAAAAGCTCTGTGTATTGGAATGGGCAAGTTGAAAGCCTTGATAGAATAGGGCAGGATTATGAAAAGGCAGAATTTTTAATAAGAGAGTGGAATAATTTTGCAGGACGATATTTGAAAAAGATGGGTTGTAATTTTTTGCAAGGTCGTAATTCTATAAAATATTTTGTGTTTCAAACTTGTCTTTACATATATAAAAATATATACAAACTACATCCAGAAAATTTGGATCTTTTAATAAAAATTGCTAAGTCTTATAAAGGTATGGGGAATTACGAAAAAGCAATTAATGTCTTTTTGAAAATATTAGGGAATGCTAAGGAAAACTCAGATGTTGTTGCAGAGCTTGCTGATTCTTATGCGTTGATTGATGAAATTAAAGAGGCTAAAGTCTTATTTCGAGAGGCTTTTTTTATCAATCCTCAAAAGATAGATATATATTCTCTTGAGTCCGATATGATTTTAAGATTAATAGATCTTATTAAGTCTGACAGAAATATTTCAGATGATCTTATAAAAGAGTGGATTCCTGTTTACGGCTCTCTTAATGGTGTTTTCAATGTTAAAAGAGAATTAAGACCTATAGAGCTTGGACAGCTAAAGCAGTCTGTTTACAGTTTGCGCAATGAACTTAAAGAAAAGTCTTATAGATCAATAAATGAGAGTATACTACTTCCAAGGCTTATTAATAAGTATTTTTGGCTTATTGATCATTATGTAAGAATAAAAGAGGATAGAGCACGCATTGATGAGATTTTGTTATACATAAAAGAAATAGACTTAGGAATTTATCAACAGTATGTAAATTAGTTGTTTGATGCTAAAAATTGATATTAGGAGAGTTTAATGTCTAATGTTACCATAGAGAAATTAGATAGTATTTTACAAGAAGATAAGTGGACAAGAATAGTTGTTAATAATTATTCTCTTGCTAAAATAAAAGAATTGGATGATTTGATAGATAATATAATTGATGAGGGGTTAACAGAGGATGTGCTTGATATTTGTGGAAGGCATTTAAAGGATGTTAAAAAAAGCATAGCAGGTCTTTATATTTCTGGAATGCTTATATATAGCAGGCGACCTTTAAATGATATGAATTTGCTTGCAGTTATTGATTTATTTTCTCAAAACTTAAAGTGGGCTCTTGTTGAGCATATATGTAATGAAATGCTTTCTATTTCTGAGAATAAGCATGCTCTTTATACCCTTGCAAAAATATATGCCCAAAATAACGAAAATGATAAGCTTCCAAATATTTGGACTAGAATTGTTGAAGCAGATATTGATGACACTGTGTTTGTAAGACAACTTGCTACTTATTATGAAACTATTGATTTGCAAAAATCAATTTTCTATTTTAGAAAAGCTATTTATCGTTTTATTGATAAAAAACAAATGTCAGGAATCAGAGAAGTATGGGCAAAGCTTATTTATTATGTTTCGGGTGATTTTGATTCTTTTTTGCTTATTTTGCAAAAAATTGAGAAGGATCTTGGATTTAAAAAGGCTATAGTTCTTTATGAAGATTTATTTGATCATTATTCTTTAACTGATAATATTGATGAGACAATAGAAATTTTAAAAGGTATTTTAAAGCTTGACAATAAAAATCATAAGGCAAGAGAAAATTTAGTTAAATTTTTAAGAGAAAGATATAAAGATGTAAAAAATATTGAAGATTATCTTATAAAGTCTGATATTGAAAACTTAGATAAAAATTTTGTTGATGTATATTCAGATTTTGAAAAATATTTGTTTTTTGCAAAGGGTAACTTTGTTTATCACCAGACTTGGTCTGTTGGAATAGTAAAAGATGTAAATGATCACGGCATTACAGTTGATTTTGTTTCTAAAAGAGGGCATTTTATTGGCTTTGATATGGCAATGTCGGCTCTTTCTCCTCTTAATAGAGAGGATATTAGGGTATTAAAAGCTGTAACGCCCAAAGAGGAACTTGCAGATAGAGTAAAAAAAGATATTGAGTGGGCTATAAAAGTTATTATCAAAAGTTATAAAGCTATTGATTTGAAGGGAATAAAAAAAGAGCTAGTGCCAAGTTTGATGACTCAAAGTTCTTGGAATTCATGGAGCTTGAAAGCAAAGCAAATTTTAAAGGATAATCCCCATTTTGTTATGGATTCTAGTAAGCTTGATTGTTATGTATATAATGAGAGATCTTCCAATTTGAATGAAAAAATGTATGATAAATTTAAAATTGAGAAAGATTTTTATAAAAGATACGAGATATTTATAAACTATTGTAATGTTAAAGGAATTGTTAAGGATTTGCATATTGAAGAAGAGATGCTTAATTATTTTTTAATTTATGTAAACAATTTTACAAAGGTTGATCATCACGTTATAAGCTCTTACGTTATTCTTAAATCTTTAAGTAATTTTTCTGAAGAATTGTCATCAAAAGTTAATATAGAAAAAGATGTTAATTTGGAATCTTTGTTAAAGGAGTATTCAAAAGGAATAGTAGATCTTTTTGATTCAATTTTGAATGCGGAAATTAAAAAAGAATTGGTCATTTTAATTAAAAAAGAACTTGGCAATTGGATTTTGTACTATAAGGAGCTTTTTCCTCATTCTGTTAATAAGAAATTGGTTGAATCACTTTATAAAGAAGATCCTAAAGAAGTGGAAAAATTATTTAATTATGTTATAAAAAATTATAAGGTTTATAAGGATGCTTATATTTGGATTTTGAAGCACTCTAAAACCTATTCCATTGAACTGAGTTATTCAGATGCAGATCTTTTAGTCAATTTGATTAAAATTTTAACAGATAGTGTTATCAAGATTAATAATAAAAATAATTCTGTTGCAAGTAAAAGAATCTATAAAATGGTAATTAATCTTTTAGTTAAAGATGGATATCTTAAATCGGTTTTAGAGTGCTTTAGAGATGAAGAGCTTGCAAAGAGAGTTTATATGACTTGTTTTTATGTAAAAGATTTCCCTCCTAAAGATCTTTTAGAGATTAAATCTATAATAAGGCAATTATTTGATTCTGTTGAGTTTGAGGATGAAAAGATGCAGCTTGCAGGTGAGAGAATGGAAATTGGATTTTTAACTATATTAAGTTCTTTGAATAAAAAGCAAAAAGAGCTTAAGCATTTAAAGGAAGTTGAAATTCCAGAAAATTCGAAAGAAATTGGGAAAGCTCGTGAACTTGGTGATTTAAAAGAAAATGCTGAATATCATTCAGCTAAGGAAAAACAACAGTTTTTAACAAAAAGATTAAACTCCTTAATGTTGGAAATAGAGAATGCAAAAGTTATAGATACCAAAGATCTTCAAAGTTCTGTTGTTGGTTTTGGGACTAAAGTTGTCATTTTAAATGAAATTACGGGCAAAGATGAAACTTATTTAATACTTGGGCCTTGGGAATCAAATCCTGATGAGGGCATTATTTCGTATAAGTCACCTTTTGGAGAAAATTTGCTTGATTCTAAGGAAGGCGATAGTCTCAATTTTATTATAAATAATACTAATTTTAGATATTTTGTTAAGAAAATAGAACCCATAAAATTTAGCTAGGAAAAATTTAGGAATGTCAAAGTTAAAGGAAAAAAGAGAAAAAGTTACTGTTGGTATAGAGAGAGCAAATAAAGAGGAAGCTATTGAGCTTGCAAGAGTTCAAATAGAAAAGACTTTCGGAAAAGGAAGTCTTATTAAGATGGGAGAATCTCCTGTTGGAAAAGGTATAAAGAGCATGTCAAGTGGATCTATTGTATTAGATGAAGCTCTTGGTATTGGTGGGTATCCTAGGGGGCGCATAATAGAAATTTTTGGCCCTGAGTCGTCTGGCAAAACCACTTTAACCCTTCAAGCAATTGCTGAGGTGCAAAAAGAAGGAGGCATAGCTGCTTTTATTGATGCTGAGCATGCTCTTGATCCTGTTTATGCGAAAGCTTTAGGAGTTAATGTTTCAGAGCTTTGGCTTAGTCAGCCTGATACCGGAGAACAAGCTCTTGAGATTGCAGAACATTTAATCAGAAGTGGTGGTATTGATTTAATTGTAGTTGATTCTGTAGCAGCTTTGACCCCAAAATTAGAGATAGATGGAGAAATGGGAGATTCTCAGATCGGTCTTCAAGCAAGGTTAATGAGCAAGGCTCTTAGAAAGATTACAGGCATACTTTCTAAATCTAATACTTGCATTATGTTTATTAACCAAATAAGAATGAGGATTGGTATCATGTTTGGCAATCCCGAGACCACTACTGGTGGGAATGCTTTAAAGTTTTATTCATCTCTTAGACTTGAGGTTCGAAAAATTGAACAAATAACCAAATCAGGCTCAAGCGACGATGTTATTGGCAATAAGATAAGAGTTAAAATTGTAAAAAATAAGGTTGCCCCACCTTTTCGCAAAGTAGAATTGGTAATTTATTTTGGGAAAGGTATTTCTAGGGAAGCTGGTATTTTGGATTCTGCTATTAAGCATAATTTAATACAAAAGACGGGTTCTTGGTATTCATTAGGAGATAATAAGTTAGGACAGGGAAGAGAGAGTGTTATTGAGTGTCTTAGTAAAGAAGTAGAACTTGCAAATGATTTGGATAAGAGGCTTAGAGAAATAATTTTTAATAATTTTGATCAAGAAGATGTTAGTTTGATTGAATTCAAGGAAGGTGAAAGTGAATATTAGGGAAAATTTAAATGTCGGAATTAGGTAGTTACTCTATCAGCCTTGATAATTTTAAAGGTGGAATAGAGCTTTTTTTTGAATATGTTAGTATAAATAGACATGTTTTAAGAACTTTAAGTTTAAATCAAATAATTGAAGAATTTATAGTTGTTTCAAGTGACCTTAATATAAGTATTAAGGGATTGATCGATTTTTTTTATCTTGCTAATAATTTGTTTTATTGGAAAACTCAAATTTTATTCCCATTAAAGCTTGAATATAAAGATAAATCAGAGCGTAAGATTGTGGAAAGGTTAGTAGGTTATAGTAAGAATAGAGAAAGTGAAAAATTACAATTAAATCAAATAAAGAATTTTAAATTTTATGACTCAAAAATGATTGAAGATTTTATTTTTGGTAATAGTAGTAATTTTGTTAAAAATATTAATGCTATTACTAATGATAATAATAAAAAGAAAAATCTGAAAAGAAAGTCTAGTGTATTGAAAGAAAAAGTTATTAAGAAAAATTCTTTGTGTAATAAAAAATTTAAAGTTATTTGTAATAAATATGAATTGAAAATTTTTGAAAAAAAAATGAAAATTATTTCTATTTTAAATAAAGAGAGTAATGTAATTTTTGACTCTCTTTTAGATTTTAATGCTGGCAATTATTCCTTTGAGAGATTTTCTTATTTTTTGGTATCTCTTGAGTGCAAAATGCTTAATATTGTGAATTTAGGCTATCTGGATAATAAATTAGTATTGTATCGAGGTTGTAAAATTAATGATTGCACTTAAAACACCCAGAATTCATGTGTTTTTAGCTGAAAAGGGGGTAGGCTCAAGAAGATTTTGCGAAGAGTTGATAAGGAAGAAGCTTGTAAGAGTTAATGGTTCTATTGCCAAGCTCGGGGATAAGGTCACTTTAGGGGATAGAATAATTTATAAGAAACAGGTTTATCTTTTTAAAGATTTTCAAAGTAAGGATAGAGTTTATTTAGCTCTTAATAAGCCTAAAAATTATTTATGTTCGAATTTTGATGCTAATGGGAGAAAGTTAGCAATATCTTTGGTTCAGCCTTTATTTAAAGAGCGTGTATTCTCAATTGGTAGGCTTGATTTTAAAAGTTCTGGACTATTATTATTCACTAATGATGGCAAATTTGCAAACGATATTATTCATCCAAGGCTAAAAGTTGAAAGAGAATATATTATAGAATCAAAAAAAGATATTGATGAAAATTTACTTATTTCTTTTAAGTCAGGTATAAAGATAAAAAAAGAATTTTTTAAATTAAAATCTTATGAAATTTTAAATAAAAATTCTGCCAGATTGATTTTAGACGAAGGGAAAAATAGAGAGATAAGAAAAGTATTCTTAAGCAAGAGTGTTTTTTTAAAAAAAATTCATAGAATTAGAATTGGCAATATTAATTTAGATAGTTTAAAGGAAGGTCAAGTTAAAATTATTCCTTTGGTTAAGATAAATAGGTTGAAATCTATGCTGGAGAGGTTAAATGATAATAGCAATTGATGGACCTTCAGCATCAGGAAAAAGTTCAATTGCAAGAGAGCTTAGTGTAAAATTGGGTTTTAAATTTATCAGTTCTGGGTATCTTTATAGAATAATAACTTTAATTGCCCAAAGATCTCTTATGAGTAGCTGCGATTTTATTAATGAGAGTAGACTTTTAAATTTGGTTCTTGAGAATGATATAAGTTTTAATGATTCTAGCTTTTTGCTTAATGGAGAGGATGTTGAAAATCAAATTTTAAACGATAAGATTGATTTTCAGGTTTCTTTTTATTCTTCTTATATTGGAATAAGAAATTTTGTGAATAAAAAATTAAGAGAGGTTGTTAAATTTAGCGATGATAATTATATAATAGAAGGTAGAGATATTACTACTATTGTTTTTCCAGAGTCCGAATTTAAAATATATCTGGATGCTTCTGTTAAAGTTCGAGCCTTAAGGCGATATAAACAAAGAAATGGAAATGAGACTTTAGAAGAATTAGAGCGCACTCTTAAAATAAGAGACGATGTTGACAAGAATAAACAATATGGTAAGTTGAAATTATCAAAAGGGGTTTTTTACCTTGATACAAGCTATAAAGGATTAGACGATGTATGTAATATTATAATAGAAAAGTTTAATTTGAAAAAAGTAAGAGAGAGGTGAGAATGGAAAATCAAAAAGATTTACAAGAAAATTATTTAAAAGTGCTTGAAAGAGTAGAACTTGGAAGTCGTGTTTCTGGGACGATTGTTAACATTATGAAGGATTATGTTCTAGTAGATATTGGCTATAAATCTGAAGGCTTTATCAAGATTGAAGAATTTGAAAATGTTCCCAAAATTGGTGATAAACTTGAAGCAATCGTTGAAAGAATAGGTGGAGAATTGGGACTAATTTTGAGTGTTGAAAAGCTTGATTCTTTAAATTTTCAAGATAAAGTAAGTGAATATATTCAAAATAAAAAAGTAATTAAAGGTAAAGTGTTGGTCGAGCTTTCGAATGGCTATAAGATTCAAATTAATGAAAATGTTTCTGGCTTTATGCCTTTTTATTTAAGCTCTAAATCTAAGGATGAAAAATTAAAAAGAGGCTCTATTGTTGAATTTTACATACTTGAGGCAAGCGAAGCAGATGGTTTGAGGCTTATTCTTGATAGGCGAACTTTAGAAAGAGAAAGAGATTTTGCTAAGAGAATAGAGCTGGTAAGTTCTTATAATCAAGAAGATGTGGTTGATGGCGTGGTAGATCGTATTACAGAATATGGTGCAATTATAAAAATTAAAAATTTTGTTACAGGAATTTTACATAAAAGAAATATTGCTTTTAATCAAGTTGAAAATATTGAAGATTTTATTAGAGTTGGTGATAAGTTAAAATTGAAAATTATTAAAATAAATCCACAAACAGGCAAAATGGAATTATCTCTTAAGGCCTTAAAAGCAAATCCTTGGGATTCTGTAGATATTAAATATAAAATTGATAGCATTGTAAAAGGGAAGGTTGCAAAAATTTTACCCTTTGGAGCTGTTATTGAGCTTGACAGCGAATTGTCGGGGTTTTTACATATAAGTAATTTTTCTTGGATAAGGGTAGTAAAGAGTCCTCAAGAATTAATAAAACTTGGTCAGATAGTAGAAGTTAAGATTTTAGAGATAGATAAAGAAAATCAAAAAATATCTCTGGGTATTAAACAGATCAATGAAAATCCTTGGGAGAGATTAACTGAGAAATATCCTATTGGAAAAGTTATTCAAGGGGTTGTTACTAATATTACAAAAACAGGTGCTTTTGTAAATATTGAAGAAGGCATAGATGCTTATGTGAGTAAGTTTGATATTTCTTGGCTTGAAGAGATTGATCCTGAGGAATATTTCAAAATAGGTGATTTAGTGAATGGAAAAGTGCTTGAGGTTGACAAGCGAAAGAGAAATGTTAGATTAGGAATTAAGCAGCTAGAAGAGAGCCCTTGGGAAGATTTTTCTAAAAGCTATAAAAAAGGTGATACTATTGAGGTTGAGATTGTAGAGAAAAAATCAAAAGGCTTTCAAGTAAGAGTTTATAATAAAATAATGGGATTTATTAGCAAAATTCAACTAGGAGATACAAAAGAATCTAGTTTAGAAACTTTTGAAAAATTGAGCATTGGAGATAAGCTTAAAGTGGTAATAACAAGTATTGATTTTAAAGACAAATCGGTGTTGCTCTCTTATAGAGAATATGAAAATCAAAGATCAAGAGAAGAGATTTCTTCTTATTTATTTAAAGGTAATGATGAGGAATCTTATAAACCATTTGAAAATTTATTAAAGAGGGATGAATAATGGCTAAGAACAATCTTTTAGTTTTTTTTATTGCTATTATTTTTGTGTTTGTATCTATTATTGTTGTTTTTTATAATTCTTTAGGCAAAGATTATGTAAAGAGTGGTGGAGAAATAGTTGAAAATCTTGAAAAGGATTTAAATGATTTTTTAAAAGAAAATGATGTCAAAGAGAGAGAAAAAATATCTCTTAGGATAAAAGAATTTATTTTAAAGGAAAAAGAAATTTCATCTTACTTTATTTCAAGGTTTTATTTGGCTAAAGCTATTTATTTACAAAGTCAAGCACAGTATGATGAGGCTATTAAGGATTTAGATATTGTTATTAAGGCAAAAGGTATTGAAAGCGAAATTGCTTTTATTAATAAAGCTGCAATTTATGAAAAAATGGGATTAAAAGAAGATGCTTTATTGGTTTATGAGGATCTTATTGATAGCACCAGTTTAGGGTTTTTAAAGGTAAGAGCTCTTTTAAGTAAGGCAATATTGATTGAGGAAAAAGATAAAGATCTTGCTGTGAAAGTATATGAAGAGATTGTTAAGTTTCCATATGAAAATAATTTATATATAAATATAGCAAATAATAAAATTTTAGAACTTAAGCAAAATTAATTTGTATTTTTAGGGAGGTTTTATAATTTTTTTTATCTTATATTTTATATTTTGTTTAGGGTTTTTTGGATGTGGTCTTGACAATATTTTAATCCTTCCTCCGCCAGAAAAGATCGACAATCGAATTTCAAGAGATTCTGTGGCTTTTTTTTTGCCAGCAGGTTATTTTTCTAATCAAGCAGCTGAAAAGTTAAGGGGTTTTGATATATATTACAAGTTTTATCCGGAAGGCGCCAATTATCATATAAGTAGTTTTCGAAAAAGTGTGGAAAAAGATTTTGAAGCTTTAAAGGGTGTTTTTGACAATGTTAGTGAATTTAATAATAGAGGGTTTTATAAAATAAATTTAAGTTCTACTATGTATTCAGGTAAGCCTGTTTTTAAATTAGATAAAGAATGGGTCGATAGTAAATTACCTTTGTATTTTGAGATAAATTTTGGAGAATTAAGAAAAGATGTTCCCGGTGAGGCTTTTATTATTGTAAGAAATGGAAATACTTCTTCATCTCCTGTTCTTCTTGAAAAGAAAAACATATATAGGTCTTATATTGACAAAGGGGAATATATAGGTTTTTCAAAATCTATTAAAAAGTCCAATTCTTTAGACAAAGAGAAAAGACCAATTGATTTAAAACATATAAACGACGATTTTTTTACAAAAGACATTGCCCCTAAATACAATTTGGCAATTTTTGTTATGGGTGTAGGCAGCATTGTTGACGATGCTTATAGTGTTCTTATTGATCTTGGAGATTTATCGGGATTCAGTTTGAATTAGTTGATTTTAAGGGAGGAGGGAGTGTGATAGTATTTTTTTCTCATTTGATTTTAACAAACATTGTTATTTCTTTTTTGGTAAGCTTTTTTGTTATGTTTTTAAACATATTGAATTTTAAGTTTTTAGTAATTTATTTAATAAGCTTTTTAGGTGGCATTATATTTCTATTTTTTATCCCTTTTTTCTATTCTGATTATTATGAAAGGCAAATAGATTTTATTCTTTATTTATTTCCTATTTTGGGTTCAGTGATTTTAATAGGTTTGATTAAATTCTCTGAAAGAAATAAGAACGACTTGTAAAAGAATGATTTTAAAAGAGCTAGGGGCTAATTATTTTTTAATATTTTTTATTAATTGATTTGTTAATAATTTTGTTAAAGAGTAAATGTTTATTTTTAGTGCAGTAGACTTATTGATTAGATTGTTTTATTATAGTTCTTATTAAATAAGAGATAATTTCCGCTATGAGGTGTCATAGTGAGTAAAAGAGAAGGATAATAGGAGGTTGATTTGGCAATTATTACAATGAAGAGCTTGTTAGAGGCCGGAGTTCATTTTGGGCATCAGGTAAAAAGGCTTGATCCTAGAATGAAAAGATTTATTTTTTCCGAGAGAAATGAAATACACATTTTAGATCTTCAAAAGACTTTACAGGGCATTAAAGATTCTTATGAGCTTGTTCAAAGAGTTATAAAAGATGGCAAAAAGGTACTTTTTATTGGAACTAAAAAGCAAGCTAGCGAGATAATCGAACAAGAAGCAAGAAGAAGTGATATGCCATATGTTAATAATAGATGGCTTGGGGGCATGCTTTCTAATTTTAATACGATTAGAAAATCTGTTCAAAAATTAAAAAAGCTAGAAAAGATGGAAGTTGATGGAACTTTTGATATGATAAGTAAAAAAGAGATTTCACAACTCAATCGTGAAAAATTAAAATTAGCTAAAAATTTATCAGGTATCAAAGACATGGAAACGCTTCCTGGTGCTATTTTTATCATTGATCCTAAGCGAGAGCAAATAGCTATTAATGAGGCTAGAAAATTAAAAATTCCTATTATTTCTGTGGTTGATACAAATTGTAATCCAGATGTTATTGATTGCCCAATTCCTGGTAATGATGATGCTATTCGTTCTGTTGCGTTGTTTACCAAAATAATATCTGATGCTATTTTAGAAAGTGATAAAGAGGTTGGTATTCAAATAATTGAAAATTTGAATGAAGAGGATTTGATGAAAGAAATTGAAACTAAAAATGATAAAAGCGATTTTATTGAAGAAGGGGGAAATAATTTATGAGCATTATTAGTCCTCAAGATGTAAAAAAACTTCGAGAAGAAACTAATGCTGGCTTTGGAGATTGTAAAAAAGCTTTGTCTGCTGCTGGTGGAGACTTTGAATTAGCTAAAAAAAAACTTAGAGAAATGGGAATTGCTTCTGCTGAGAAAAGACTTGACCGAGATGCAAAAGAAGGTAGAGTATTCTCATATTCAAATAATATTCATGCGGGTCTTTTGCTTGTTTCTTGTGAAACAGACTTTGTTGCTTTAAATCACAATTTTGTTAATTTTGGTAATTCTTTAATTAAGGAATTGGTAGAGAGCGGAAGAAATTCTTTAACTACTTCTCAAGAGTTAGAGCTTAAAAATTTAGCAGCTACAATAAAAGAAAATATTCAGGTTAAAAAAATTTTTATTACTGAAATTCAATCTAATGAATTTGTAAAAATTTATTTACATGGCGAACAATCTAAGATAGGTGTTTTAGTAAAATTAAAAGTAGATGATTTTTCTAAAGCTGAAGATAAAATGTTGCAAAATTTTGCCATGGATTTAACTTTACATGTGGCTGCTCTTGCTCCTATTTATTTGAAAAATGATGACGTTTGTCCGAATTATATTAAAGAGCAAGAAGAGATATTTGCTAAACAATTAGAACTTAGTGGCAAATCAGAAAACATAGTCAAAGGTATAGTTGCAGGGAAAATAAAAAAACATCTTTCTGAAATTTCTCTTCTTGAACAAAGTTTTGTAAAAAATGATAAAATCACCGTTAGGGATATGTTGGAAGAGGTTTCAAAGGCAATATCAAGTAAGATAGAAATAGTTGAGTTTAAGTATTTAAGGATAGGATAGATAATGTGCTGCTTTTTGTCAGCAAGGGGGAGTTTATATGGAAGATTATAAGGCTTTTCTAGATGAAAAGATGAGCAAGGTTCTTTTATCACTTGACAATGAGTATAAAACGCTAAGAACAGGCAGAATTAATAGTAATATTTTTGATAAAATTTATATTAATTACCATGGCCAAAGGACGCCTATAACCCAAGTGTCAAGTATTAGAATTCCTGAAGCGAGGCTTGTTGTTATTCAACCCTGGGATAAAACCATTTTAAATAAGATAGAGCAAGCCATACTTAATTCTGATCTTTCTATGAACCCCTCAAGCGATGGTTCGGTTATTAGAATTAAGGTTCCAGCTTTAACTAGTGAAAGGCGTCAAGATATTGTAAAGCATGCTAAAAAAATAGCAGAGGAGCATAAAATTTCAACCAGAAATATACGACAGGAATTAAAAAATAAGGTTAAAAAGCAAGAAAAAGAATCAGAAATCACAGAAGACAGTTTAAAAAGAATTTTAGACGATATTCAGAAATCTACAGATCTTTGTATTAAAAGGATAGATACGATTTTGGAATCTAAAATTCAAGAAATAATGGAAGTTTAAAGCCATGAATAAAAGTTCTCTTCCAAGTCATGTTGGAATTATCATGGATGGTAATAGAAGGTGGGCTTTAGGTAAGGGGGTGTCTTTTTCAGAAGGTTATAAGGAGGGTCTTAAAAGAGCAAAAGAAATAGTTATACACTCTTTAAAGTTAGGTATCAAATATTTATCCTTTTATGTATTTTCTACTGAAAATTGGAAAAGGGATGATTGTGAGATAAAAGAGTTAATGTTTTTAATTGCTAGTTATTTGAGGGCTGAATTTAATTTTTACAAAAAAAATGAAATAAAAATAATAGTTTCAGGAGATGTTGATTCTTTAAGTGAAGAAGTAAAAAGCTCTATAAAAGATTCTGTTGACTTTTCTAAAAATTTTAGCAATCTTGTTTTAAATTTAGCAATCAATTATGGGGGTCGCAATGAAATACTTAGAGCTGTTAGAAAATTTGTTTCAAGCGATTTTGATTTAGATTCTTTAGATGAGAGTACTTTTTCCAATTTTTTGGACAATCCAGAACTTCCCGATCTTGATCTTTTAATACGCACAGGTGGAAATATCAGAATAAGTAATTTTTTCTTATGGAGGATTGCTTATTCTGAGTTAATTTTTTCAAATGTTTTGTGGCCCGAATATTATGGTAATAGGTATAGTAAGGATTTAGATTGTTTTCAATTTAGAAGAAGAAATTTTGGGAGATGATTTATTGAGTAAGGCTAAGAGATTTGCTTTTTTTGCAAGGTTGGGAACGTTTTTATTTTTTGTTCCTTTGATTTTATTTTTAATATTTTTAGATTTTAAAAATTATTTATTGCTTAATATTTTAATTTTTATGTTTAGTGGTTTTGCAGCAAAAGAAGTTAATGATTTATTAAAATTTAAATCATCAGGACTTTCGAATATATTATCTTTTTTTTTAGGGTTTACTCCCCCAATTTTAACGTATATTCATTTTAATGTTTTTTATTTAGGCATGAATGTGGTATATTACTTAGTCATAGCGTTGGTGTTTAGTAATTGGATTGTTAATTTAGTGTTTATTAAAGAACATGAGATTGGAAACTTTTTATCTCAAGCAACGTCAATACTTTTTATACTTATATATCCTGGGGCATTAATGTCTTTTATAGTTTCTATTACAACTTTGCCTAAGGCTCCATTTTTAATGTTAATACTTTTTGCTATGGTAAGTGGAAACGATACTTTTGCATATCTTTTTGGCTATTTTTTAGGAAAAAACAGTTATCGTCCTACTATTATTAGTCCAAATAAAACATTAATGGGGTTTTTTGGGGGCATTTTGTTTTCTGTGTTTACTGCTATATTTGCGGTAGTTTTTAGATTAATAAATTTAAGCTATGGAGAATCTATTATTTTTGGCATTTTAATTGGAGTTTTTACTATTGTTGGTGACTTGTTTGAATCTGGATTAAAACGAAGTGCTGGGGTAAAAGATTCTGGGAAAATCATTCCCGGTAGAGGTGGGGCTCTTGATTCAATTGATTCTTTTCTTTTGACAGGCCCAATATTTTATTTATACTTATCTTAGTGCTTTTTGGAGGAAATTTTCATGTATATTCTTTTTAGTGTTTTGGCTCTTAGTTTTATAATATTTATTCATGAGCTGGGTCACTTTTTATTTGCTAAACTTTTTAAAGTTAAGGTTGAAGTTTTTTCTGTGGGTATAGGTCCTAGTATATTAAAGTTTAAAATTAATAATACTGAATATAGACTTTCTCCAATCCTTCTAGGAGGATATTGTAAGCTTAAAGGATTTGATCATCTAGAAAAGGAACTTAAGGTAAATAAAGAATTAGAAGCAGATAAAGATTCTTTGTTTGGAATTTCACATTTTAAAAAAATTTTAATATATTTTGCAGGCCCTTTATTTAATTTAATTTTTTCATTTATTGTTTTCATTTTTATAAGTATGATGGGAGTTATATATTTTGATCATTCTTCAAGGGTTAGTATTTTAAATAAAAATTCTTTTTTAAAAGATAAATTTAGAGATGGTGATATTATATTAAAGGTTAATAATAAAAAAATTGAATATTTTTCGGATTTGAGAAATATTATTCCGGAAAAAGAATCTACAGTTACATTTGATGTTTTAAGGGGGAAAGAAAGTATTACTTTTGAAGAGACCGTTAGTTTGCAAGGTTTTTTAAAAGAAATTGGTCCTTGGATTGATCTTGTGATAGCGGATGTGGTTTTAAATTCGCCTGCTAAGATTGCGGGAATGAAATCGGGTGACGAAATAATTAGCATTGATAATATTCTTTTAAAAAATAAAAGAGATTTAGATGATTTACTTAAGAATTTAAACTCGGATGTTGTGGAGATTAAGTTTTCTAGGAATGGAGAAATTTTTTCTTCAAAATTAGTATTTCAGGATAAAAGTAAAATGATTGGAATATATTTTTCGCCACCTTTAAAAAGGATAATTAAAGTAGAAAATGTTTCAAGTGCTATTAAAAATTCTTTTTTTAAGGTTGTAAGTGCTATGCAAGACATTTTATATTCTATTTTTTTATTGTTAACAAATTTTTTAAATACTTCTAAGAGTGTGTCAGGCCCTATTGGAATTATAGGAGTTCTCTCTTCATCTTATTCTTTAGGACTATTGTATTGGATTAATAACATTTCTGTTTTAAGCTTAATTCTTGCTGGTATGAATTTGTTTTTTATTGTAATACCTGTTTTTGATGGGGGACAAATTTTTATTAGCTTTATTGAACTTTTACGTGGAAAAAGATTTAAGGCTAAAACCATTTATTCTTTTTATAGTTTTGGTATTTTTTTAGCGCTGTTTCTTTTTGGTTTAGGCCTTTTTAATGATCTTAAGGGCCTTTTACATATACTAAATTAAAAATTAGAAATGTATTTTAGCATAAGCCAAAAGTGAGATACCGATGCAATTATTATTAATATGTGAAATACATCATGCATTTTCATGTTAATTATTGGATTGAATTTTTTACTTAAAATATATACTATTCCGCCTATTGTATATACGATTCCACCAAAAACTAACCAAAAAAATCCTTTTCCGTTAAGAGCATTGTAAATGGGCTTAATTTTAAAAAGGATGAGCCACCCCATGATTATAAATATAGACCCATTAAACCAACCCGGGCTATTTGTGAATATTGCTTTAAAAATGATTCCGATTATAGCCAGGCTCCATACTATAGATAAGATTATTAGTCCTGATTTGTTTGGCACAAGGATTGCACATGCAGGAGTATATGTTCCTGCTATTAGAATAAATATTGAAATATGATCAAATTTTCTAAAGATTTTTTTTATCTTACTTCCTTTTGGGAATATGTGGTAAAGAGTGCTCATTACATATAATAGAGTCATTGAAAATCCGTAAATAAAGAATACAAGTATATGTAAATCCTTTTTCTTAAGGGTAGATATTGTAATAAGAATTGTTGTTCCAATTATAGACAAAATTATTCCAAAAAGATGCGATATAGAACTAAAAAGCTCATTCTTTGGTATTTTACTTGTATTAACATTACTTAATGAATAATTTTTAATTTTGTTTTCTGTAAGCATAATTTTGCCTCCGGTTGATCATGTATTTATAAAAAACTTATAATACATTACTTTAATTGCAAATTTTTCTCAAGATCAAATTAAATCTTGTCTTGTTTGATTTATTTAATCTTATTATTTAGCTTGTTTCATAAATAATTTTTTTTTTGTAAAAAAAGCTTTATAATAAATAGTGTTTGCTGAAATTAGCATTGGAGAGGCTTAGCATGATTAACTTTATTAAAATAATTAACTTTTCAAGTTTGCAAAAATTTTCTAAAGCACTACGAGTGCCCATTTCTATTTTACCAGTTTCATGTTTGTTGATTGGTATTGGGTCTGTATTTTCAAATCCTTCTAATGTTGTTTATATTGATAAATTCTTTTTTCAAGATGTTTTGGGTTTAATGAAGGCTATAGGCAATGCTATTCTTCTCAATATGCCTTTAATTTTTTCTATTGGAATTGCTGTTGGAGTTGCAAGAATGGGACAGGGAATAGCAGCTTTAGGAGGGCTTATTGGTTATTTAACATTTAATATTACTGGAAATTATTTTATTGAAACTTTTTCAGGCCTTGTTGAAGCAGAGGTAATGTCTTCTGTGGGGCGTATAAATTTTCTTGGCGTTCAAACTTTAAATACGGGAATTGCAGGTTCTTTAGCGGTAGGGCTTTTGGTTGGTTATTTGCATAATAAATTTTATAATATGAAGCTGCCAAAGCCTTTTATATTTTTTTCAGAGTGTCATTTTATGCCCACAGTAATACTTTTGCCTTTTTGTGTTATTTTAGCGATATTTTTTTGTTTAATTTGGTCAAGTTTTGACAAATTAATTACATCTTTAGGCTTGTTTGTTTTTAGATTTGAATATTTTGGTAGTTTTCTTTATGGATTTTTAAATAGGCTGCTATTGCCTTTAGGATTGCATTCTATTTTATCTTTTCCTTTTGAGTTTACTTCTTTAGGTGGAGTGGAGACAATTAATGGTAATACTGTTAGGGGTCTTAAGAATATATTTTACGCGCAGTTATTAGACCCATCACTTGTTAAATTTTCATCAGGCTTTGCTAAGATTGGTAGTGGGTTTTATCTATCTATTATGTTTGGATTGCCTGGAGCAGCATTAGGAGTTTACAAGGGCATTGTTCATGAGAATAAAAGTAGGATTGCAGCTCTTCTTTTTTCTGGCGCTTTGACGGCTTTTTTTACAGGAATAACTGAGCCTTTAGAATTTTTATTTATTTTCACAGCGCCTTTGCTTTATTTTGTTCATACCATTTATTCGGGATTTGCATTATTGCTTGCTAATTTTTTTGATGTTACGATTGGTAATACTTTTTCTAATGGATTTTTGGATTTTTTTATGTTTGGAATGCTTCAAGGAAATTCTAAGACAAATTGGATTAGTATGGTACCTTTGGGGGCGGTCTTTTTTGCTCTTTATTATTTTACTTTTAGTTGTCTTTATAGATATTTTGATTTTCAAATATTTATTGCAGATGATCCATTTTTTGAAGGTCAAGAAGGCAAGCTAGAGGGTCTTGGAATTGCACATCTTTTAATTCAAGGTCTTGGTGGATTTGATAACATTACAAAGCTTGATGTTTGTTCTACAAGGTTACATGTAGATGTTATTAATACTGAGCTTGTTGATAATGATTTGCTTAAAGAAGCCGGAGTTCTTAAGATAGGGTTTGTTAATGGCAAAGTGCAGCTTTTTTATGGATCTAATGTTTTTTATATTAAAAAGGCTATTGATACCTATTCTCCAAAAAGTCTTTTTAAAGCTAGTGTTATGGTTGCAGTTGACAATGTTAAAAAAGGCTTTAAGACTTATATTGAAATGAAAGAAGATAAAAAACTTGAAAAACAAGGTAAATTAGGAAAAGCTTATAAGCTTAGTGAATTAGAAGAAGATTAAGAGTTTAGATCATGCTTTAGTTTTATTCTGCGTTATAAATAAATTTTTATTGTTGAAAAAAATTAGTCTCTCTTATATACTAACAAAGTAACCTTTGTTGCATGTTTTGCAATGCGTTAGACCATGAGGAGTTTAAATGATGATTAAAAGGTATGAGGCATGTTTTTTGTTTAAAAGTGAAGAGTTTGAATATAAAGGTTCTTTAGAAGAGGTTAAAAAATCCCTAGAATTGTTCGGTGCAACTGATATTATTAGCAATTTTATTGGGGAGAGGGCCTTAGAATATCCTATTAAAAAGCAAGCTAGGGGTCGTTATGAAATAATAGAATTTAGTATGGAAGGTAATAATTTAAAAGAGCTTGAATCAAGGCTTAAGTTAATTAAAAATTTACTTAGGTATATGATTTTGGTCAAAATAGTTAGAAAGATTAATACTAAAAAAATTAAAAGAAGAAATTTTAGAGAATTTAGAGATAATATTGACAAAGAAAATCCTAAAAGTGGCTCTAAGATCGAAACACCAATAAGTTCTGAAAGTGCAGATGTTCAGGAAAAATAAGAGGGTTTTAAATGGCTGATATTAATTCATTAGTATTATCGGGTAGGCTTACAAGAGATTCAGAGCTTTCTTATACAGAAAGTGGTATGGCTGTTCTTAGGTTTTCTTTAGCTAATAATAGAAGAATGAAAAAAAATGATGAATGGATTGATTATCCGCAATATTTCGATTGTGTTATTTTTTCAAAAAGAGCCGAAAGTCTCAATGAGTATTTGAAAAAGGGTAAGCAAGTTGTAGTAAGTGGATCTCTTAAGTATGAAAGCTGGCAAGATAGGAATACGGGTGATAAGAGGAGTAAGGTAAATATATTTGTAGACAATTTGCAAATGTTTAGCTCAGGTTCTAATACTTTTCAAATGCAACAAGATTCAGATGTTAATAGTTTGCCAAATCATAAAAGAGAAGATGTAATTAAGGATATTGATATTGATGATGATAAATTTAATGAAGATATACCTTTTTAATGGAGTTTAAGTTTATGTATAAAGATAGAGATGTAAATCAAAGAGATTCAAGATTTGAAAATCAGCAGGATGGTTTTAAAAAAAATCCAAATTTCAGATTTTTTAAGAGAAAATCGTGTAAGTTTTGTGATTCTGGTAAACATCCGGATTATAAAGATTTTGATTTTCTTAAAAAATTTATTACCGAACAAGGTAAAATTTTACCCAAAAGAATTACTGGAACTTCTGCTAAACATCAAAGGCGATTGGCATTAGAAATTAAACGGGCAAGATATATGGCTTTATTGCCTTTTGTAAAAAAATAGTTATTTAGGGGTAATTATGAAAGTGATTTTAAAAGAAGATTTTATTAATCTTGGAAGAGAAGGAGATATTGTAGAGGTAAAAGATGGATTTGCAAGAAATTATTTATTACCCAAAGGTTTTGCAGTTTTTTCAAATAAACATAATGTTGAAATTTTTAATCAAAAAAGAAGATCAATATTAAAAAAGCAAGAAACAAAAAAACAAATTGCCAACGATCTGAAATCTAAACTTGATCTTGTTAAATTAGAATTTTTTATGCAATCTAATGATTCTGGTAAATTGTTTCATAGTGTTAACAGTTTAAATATTGCCGAGGAACTTCTTAAACTTGGTTTTGATATAGAGAGAAAAAAAATAGATATACATCGTGGAACTTTAAAGACTTTTGGAACTTATGATGTAACAATTAAGCTTTATGAAGGCATTAGCTCTATTATTAAAGTAGAGATAAAAAAAGAAGAAAAGCAAGAGGATAAAAAGTCTTTAAATAAAAAGTTAAATAAAGTAGATGAGCAAGCTGAAAGAGAAAGGGTATAGTTTGTGGCTTTAGCAGCTTTTTCAAATTCTACACTTCTTTTTAATGATGGTGCAGAAAAGGCGGTAATTTCTAGTATATTTTATAATTCAGATAAGTTAGAGCAAATTGCTTTTCATGTAAGAGCTGACGATTTTTACAACGAAACCCACAAGTTGATTTTCAAAGCAATGGTTTCGCTTTATGAAAAAAGAGAAAATATTGATCCTATTACTGTTTTTGAAGAAGTATCTAAGCATGTATCAAAAACACAACTTTTGATTAAAAAAGATTTAATTAATTTGCCAGATTATTTAGACTCACTTTCAGTTTATTTGCCAACAGATAGAACTATAAATGTTTATGCAAAAATTGTAAAAGAGCAGAGTGTTCGTAGAAGTATTTTAAATGTTTCTAAAGAACTTAATGACTATATAAATGATTCTACAAAAACTATTAATGAGATTGTTGAAGAATCTCAACAAAAGATTCTTTCAATTGAATTAGATTATTCTAGTAAAAACCTTTATCATGCTAAAGTTATTGCAGAACGTGTTCATAATGAAATATATGAACGTAGTATGAAGAAAAAGGAAGCAAATTTTGGCATTCCAAGTGGTTTTAGAAAAGTTGACTCTCTTATTGGGGGCTTTAGAAATAGTGATTTTATTATAGTTGGTGCTCGTCCTAGTATCGGTAAGACAGCATTTGCTTTAAACATTGCATCTGCTATAGCATTGAGAAAAGAAGGAAAGAAAAAAGTAGGATTTTTTTCTCTTGAAATGACAGCGGATGCTTTAATAAAAAGAATAATATCGTCTCAATCTTGTATTGATAGCTTTAAAGTTCAAAATAGCATTTTATCTGGACAAGAGATAAAATCATTAAATGATGTTGTAAATGAGATTAGTGATGCTGAGCTTTATATTGAAGATACTCCCAATATTAGTTTGCTAACTTTAGCAACTCAAGCTAGGAAGCTTAAGCGGTTTTATAGTATAGATATAATATTTGTTGATTATATCAGTCTGATTTCTTTTGAAACAAAAAATCTTCCAAGGCATGAACAAGTTGCTTCGATTAGTAAATCTCTTAAAGAGCTTGCTAGAGAGCTTGAGATTCCTATTATTGCATTATCTCAGCTTACAAGAGATACAGAAGGGCGAGAACCTAATCTTGCTAGCCTAAGAGAGTCAGGAGCATTAGAGCAAGACGCCGATATTGTAATTTTACTTCATAGAGATAAGGATTTTAAATTTGAGTCTTCTACTGAGATAGAACCAATAGAAACTAAGGTTATTGTGGCAAAGCATAGAAATGGTCCCACAGGCAGGGCAGATATATTATTTTTGCCACACATTACTAAGTTTGTTAACAAAGATCATCAGTATTAATTAAATTTAATATGCTATTTAATTACTATTCCAATTCCTAAATAATTAAAGTTAATAGAATGTTTTTCTAATTTTTTTTCATCTAGGTTGTAAGCTAGGGGGACATAACTTACTTTTGAATATATTTTGAAAATATATTCGGTATTGCGGTATTTTAGCATTTTAAATAAAAATCCTAATTCATTTTCAATTCCAGCTTGAAAAACGTTTTTTATTCTTATTGGCCTGAAGATGCTTTTAATATCTTGGTTATTTTGGTTGTAGGCAAAAAATAAACCTGCAATGAGGTAAGGATTGAATGTTTTTTGGGGTAAAAATTCATACATGATGCCAGATGATACTCTATTTGTAAAGCTATTAGTTTCATTGTAATTAGTGTAATAATTTGTTGATATTGAAAAATAATAGTTGATGTTTTCGTTTATTTTATAAAATATTGAATTTCTTATTTTAAATGGAATCATAATATCAAATCCAAAGTAAAAATTATTACTTATAATATTAAATTCATTTTTTGATTCTGATATTTTTATATATTCTTCAGGCGTAATAATTATTCCAAATCCCCCAACGCTTAAGAAATTTTCTTTTGTTGAAAAATTTTTAATGTTTAAATTGTTTGTTATGAAAAAATTTTTAGAGTAAAGTTGGTAATTTATTCCAATTCCAGTTTCAGCTTCTTGTATTTTTGAATATGTTTTAAGGCTTTTGATTTGATTTTGAATTTGGGTGTAAAGTTTTATATCAAACCCAATATTTTCGTTTTTTAAAGTAATTCCAATACTGTTTTTGATAAAATAATCTGCAAAATAAGATAAATCTATATAATTTTCTAAATTTAAAAAATTCATGTATGAGTAATTTAGAGCAAAGCTTAAAAACCCTCTATAATTGTAGCCATCGTAGCTTTTTATGCTTGGAATTGGACGGTGTTGATTTAAAATGAGGTGGATTATGCTTTGCATTAAATGCCCTCCCCAGTCTCCAAATAATAAGTTTTTAATTCCAATTCCCAAGTCTATTTCTCCAAAATTTTTTTCATTAATTAGCAATAATATTGGAAAGTAGTACATGAACCCTATTTCAATTAAGTCTGTTCTACTAATTAAAGATTTTGACGAGTCTTTATAACCTCTAAAAGTTAACATGTGTGCTTCTAAGTTTATTATAAAATTGTATTTTGAGGCGTAGGTGAAAATTAGAGAGCCACTTCTTAAATCATCAAAAAAATCGCTTAATGAAAATCCGAATCCATCATTTAATATTTCGAAATAATATTTATCAATGCCTTCATTTTTGTATTGGATTGCATAATTATAAGAATAGGCTTTTAAAGCAAAAATTATAAATATTGTGAAAAGTATTTTTTTAAAGCGCACTTAAAAATTATAACACTTTAGTGCTATTATTAAGCAATTTAAGTTAGATAGTTTATTTTTATTAATAAGCTTAGTTTTTATAGTGATATTGTATTGTATAATTCAATATAGTTTACTAAGACTTTAGGAGTAGTTTTGATGAAAAAAGTAGCTATTATTGATGGACTTAGAATGCCTAATACCAAGTTCGGAGGTTCTTTTAGGGCTTTAAATATTATTGATGAATCTTCAAAAGTTGTTAAAGCTTTGCTTGGAAGAAATAATTTATGTGAAGTGGACGAGGTTATCATTGGGAATGTAATATCTGCAGGACTTGGTCAAAATATTGCAAGGCAAATTGCTTTAAAGTCTGGTTTGGGCAGTGGTGTGCCTGCATTTAGTGTTAATAAAGTTTGTGGTTCTGGTCTTAAGGCTTTAGAGCTTGCATTTAATTCTATTGTTCTTGGAAACAATGATATTGTTTTAGCTGGAGGAGTGGAAGATCTAACCAATGCTCCTTATTTATTGCCCAGAAAGATTAGATTTGATGGTCTTAAATTGGGTAATTTTGAACTAGAAGATTCAATTCAAAAGGATGCCTTAATAGATTCTCTAAATTTTATTTCCATGGGACTTACAGCGGAAAATCTTTCAGAAAAATATGGAATAACAAGAGAGATGCAAGATGAATTTGCATATAATTCTCATGTGAAGGCATTAAAGGCAAGAGAACTTGGATATTTTGAAGATGAAATTTATCCTCTGACTGTTTTTGATAAGAAGACTAATTCTAGTAGGGTTGTTTCAAGCGATGAGGAACTAAGAGATAATTTAACTTCGAATAAATTGGCATCTCTTAAGCCTGTTTTTAAAGAATCGGGTACAGTAACTGCTGGAAATTCTTCTAGTTTAAATGACGGGGCTTGTTTTTTAATTTTAGCAAGTGAGGAGAGAGTAAAAAGCTTAGGAGCAAAGCCATTAGCTTATATTGGGGGATTTAAAAGTGTAGGGTTTGATCCGCTTTATATGGGTTTTGGAGCTTATACAGCTATTGAAGGTATTATTAATAAATTAAGTTTAAACCCTAGCGAAATAGATTTGATTGAGGTGAATGAAGCATTTGCAGCTCAAGCATTAAGCATTGAAAAGGCTTTGTTTAAAAAATACAATATGACTAGTGATATTATTAATGTAAATGGTGGGGCTATTGCTTTAGGACATCCATTTGCAGTTAGTGGTTCAAGAATTTTATTAACACTTTCTCGTTCTATGAAAATGAAGAATAAAACAAAAGGAATAGTATCTGTTTGTGTTGGCGGTGGACAAGGAATTTCTAGTTTTTTGTATAGATGAAAATGTTTTGTTAACTAGATTTAAATGTAAAATTTTGTTAAATTAGTGGGTAAGTGATTCATTAATAAGAGGTTATGTTATGAAGAGTTTTTTATTTTTGGTAATATTGGGAACTGTGGGGATTAACTCTTTTGCTCAAAATACTCCTGTTGCTATTATTAATTTATATAAAAATGAAATTATTACTAAAACCAGTTTTGACTCTAAGGTTGATATATTTAAAAAGACCCAAGGTCGAGACTTGACTACTGCTGAGAAAAAGCAAGTTTTGCAAGTTTTAATAGCGGATGTTCTTTTTAGCCAAGAGGCTTCAAAGCAAGGAATTAAAATTTCAGATGATGAGGTTATACAAACTATTAGAACTCAATTTGGGCTTGTAAATTTTACTGATGAGCAAATTAAGCAGATGATAGAAAAACAAGGTACAAATTGGGGTGAGCTTTTGTCTTCAATGAAAAGATCTTTGTCTTCCCAAAAACTTATTTTAAAGCAGGCTCAGCCTAAGTTTTCTGAAGTTAAAACTCCTAGCGAGAAAGAAATTATTGAGTATTATGAGGCTAATAAAACTAAATTTGTAAATCCCGATATTTCAAGAGTTAGTCATGTATTTTTTTCTACTAAGGATAAAAAGAGATCAGATGTTTTAGATCAAGCAAAAAATATTTTAAGCCAAATAAGATCAAAAAAAATTACTTTTGAAGAAGCTGTAAGAAAATATTCAAATGATGAGTCTTCTAAAGCCAAAAACGGCGATCTTGGGTTTTTGTCAAGGGATGATCAAAATGCTCAAAATCTTCTTGGATCTGATTTTATAAAAGAGGTTTTTAATTTTAATAAGGGTGATATATCTTCGCCTATTGCTTCAAAGGAAGGGTTTCATATTGTTAAAGTTACAGAAAAATATGCGCAGAGATTTTTAGGCTTGAATGATAAAGTATCTCCTACTACAGATTTAATTGTCAAAGATGCAATAAGAAATAACATGGTTAATATTCAGCAACAGCAAATTGTTGTCCAAGTGCAGCAAGATGTGTATGGTAAGCTTAATAAATCTGCAAATATACAAATTTTGGATTCTAGTTTACAATAAAACATATTTTTATTTATATAATTTTGGTATGGATTTAATGCATGAAGTTAGAGTTTTGGCTTTTCAAAAGATTTATAGTATTGATATTAATCAAAGCGCAATGGATGATATTTTTGATATTTTCAATATTGAGGATAAAGGATTTGATATAGAAAATGAATCTATTAAGTCGTTTTATTCTTCTTTAGTAAATGGTACTTTTAATAATTTAGAGCATATTGATAGCTTGATTAGGAATATTTCTTGGAATTGGTCTTTAGATCGAATGGATAAGGTTGATCTTGCAATACTTAGAATGGGTGTCTATTCTTTGAAGTTCCAAAATTTTGAAAATTCAAAGCGTGCTGTAATTGATGATGCAATTTTGATTGCCAAGAAATATGGGAGTAAGAATTCTTACAAGTTTATAAATGGCATACTTGATGCTTTATTAAAAAATATGGAGAATTGTATTGAAAAAAAATAAAACTTTGGTGTTTATTTTATTATTTTTATTATCGGTTTTTTTAGGTGGTTTTTATTTATATTTCAATCCCAATATTTTATATTTTTTGAAAGGTGAAAAAGATTTTAGTAAGCTTATTATAGGAATTGATTTTTATATCGATAAAAAGAAATTTGCTGATGCTAAAAAAGCAATACGGTTTTCATCATATTATGCTAATACTGAATTTAAATGGTTAGCTCTTATTAAAAGGGCTAAAGTTTGGGCTTTAAACACAGGCGATTATCATCTTATGAGGGATATAGTAAATCTTAGTGTTAAAGTTTTACCGGGTAATTTGAAGTTAAGAGCTTTAGAAGTTTATTCTAAGCTTAAAATTGGATCTTTAAAAGATGCTTATAGAATTGCAAATCAATATCTTTTAAATAGTGAAGAGTATCAAAGTCTTTACGATGAAGTTTTTATGAAAAATTTAAGTGCAGATAATAAGGTTTTAGATTTGAACAAATTTATTGATAAAATCTATAAAGAAAAGGATGCTCGTGTTTTTGAAGAGATAGGTTTAAATCTTAAGAATAATGCATTTTTAGTAAATGCAATGCTTTTATATATAGATAAAAAAAATATGGATGCTGCTAAGCGCATACTTTTTAAAATTAAAGAAGACAAAAACTTTTTCAAAGAGCTTGCATATATTTCATACAATCTTAATGATTTAGATTTTACCATTTCCAATCTTAAGTTTTTTAAAAATGGAGATGACCCTACCTTACTTTTTTTGCTTGCTGATGCTTATTTTAAAAAAGGAGATATTAAGAATGCCAAAAATGAATATTTAAAGCTTTATACAAAATTTCCTGATTATAATGTTCTTGTTTATTTAAATCTTGCAATTATAGCTAATAATGAGAATGATCCTAAAAGAGCGATTTCCTATTTAAATAAGGCTATTGAGGTGTTTAAGGACAATAAAATAATAAATTATTATTTAGCAAACATATATTTTAGAATGAAAAATTATTTTAAAGCTAATGAAATTATAGCTAATTACAAGGAAGACCCTTTATTTTTTAAAATTTATTTTGCATTAAATTATGCAAATTCTGAGTATGAGGCAAAAAAATCTTATTTGTGGCGACTATTTTACAAGACAGACTACAATTCTAATATTGCCCAATTTTTGGCTTGGAATTTGTTGCTTTATTCAGATTTAAAGGACTTAGATTTATTTTTTAAAATTTATAGTTTTTCTGGAAATAAACAAGATTGGTATGATTTTTATAAATTTTATTATTTTTTCCTTAAAAGAGATTTTATTAGTTCAAAAAGGGTAATTTTTGACAATAAATCATCAAAATATATGTTTGGAGTTTATTATAATCTTGGAGTTTTGAGATTTTCTGAGAAAGATTATAATGAAGCAGAAAAATATTTTAATAAAGGAATATCTTTATTGCCTAGTAGTTTTTATGATAAAGATGCTAATACCCATTATGAGCGTGAGCTTGTAGCAAAAATCTATTTAAAACAAGGAATTAATTATCTTTATTTGGGAAAAATGGAAAAAGGTAAAGAGTCTATTTTAACTTCTTATTCTTTTTACAAAACCGATGAAGGAAGGCTTTATAAAAATATGATAGATACACTTAGAGAAAGGAAGTTGAATTTTGACTAAACTGAGATTGAAATCTAAAGACGAGATTAAAAAAATAAAAGCTTCAGCGAGCTTATTAGCGCTTACTTTGTTAGAAGTAGAGAGAAATATTGTTCCTGGTATTAGCACTAAAGAACTTGATTTAATAGCCTATGATTTTATTATTAAAAATAAAGCTAAGCCCGCTTTTAAAGGTTATCATGGGTTTAAAGGAACTATTTGTGCATCTGTTAATGAAGAGGTTATTCACGGTATTCCCGGGAAAAGAAAACTAGCTGATGGAGATATTGTTAGTATTGATTGTGGAGTTATTCTTGATGGATTTTATAGTGATATGGCAAAAACTTTTAAAGTGGGAAGTGTGGATCCTAGCATAGATAAACTTTTAAAAGTTACAAATGCTTCTCTTTACAAGGGTATTGCTGAGATGAAAGTGGGAAATCGAATTTTGAATATATCAAAAGCAATAGAAGAGTATATAAAACCATTTGGTTTTGGAATAGTTAGAGAATATACAGGTCATGGTGTTGGATTTCAACTTCACGAAGAACCGAGTGTTCCAAATTATTATGCTCCTTTTTTTAAAAATATTAGAATTCAAGAAGGTATGGTTTTGGCTATTGAGCCTATGGTAAACTTAAAGGGGCATGAGGTTTCAATAAAAAGCGATGGTTGGACTGTTTATGCATCTGATCTTAGTTGTTCTGCACATTTTGAACACACCGTTGCTGTTGTTGATGGGCTGCCTTTGATTTTAAGTGAAGTTTAAATTTTAAATTAATCAAATATTAAAAATATTGTTTATAAAATTAATTAATTATGTGGAGGTTATGAAAGTGGAAAAAAAGTTTTTTTCTGGATTTATTCTCAGTTTTTTGGCTTTGGGTATTGGGTTTTTTATTGGAATGCATTATTTAGCTTCTAATAGAAGCAATATTGTTTTTGCAGAAGAAAAGGGCAGTACAGTACAAACCCTACAAGATTCTTTTAGAGAAGTTTCCAAGAAAATTTTACCATCATCTGTAGAAGTTCATGCAACAGGAGTAATTAAACAGAGTTTTCCTATTCCATTTTTCTTTTTTGATATGCCAGAATTTGATTCTGAGAGAAAAAGCAATTGGGCAGGGTCTGGGGTAATAATTGGTAGAGATTCCCAAAAAAAATCATTATTTTATGTGGTTACAAATAGTCATGTAGTGGATAAGGCAACTGAACTTGAAGTTGTATCTTATGATAAGAAAAAGCACAAGGCTAAGTTAATTGGCAAAGATGAAAAAAAGGATATTGCCCTTATTAGTTTTGAAAGTGACGATTCAACTATTAAGGTAGCTGATCTTGGGGATAGTGATAAGCTTGAAATAGGTGATTGGGTTATGGCGGTAGGTAGTCCTTTTCAATTTAGTTTTACAGTTACAGCAGGTATTGTCAGCGGATTGCAACGTTCTGCGAATCCTAATTTACAATCAAGGAATTTATTTATTCAAACTGACGCTGCAATCAACAGAGGTAATTCAGGAGGGCCTCTTGTAAATACAAAAGGTGAAGTTATTGGGATTAATGCTTGGATAGCTTCAAATTCTGGTGGAAATATTGGGCTAGGGTTTGCAATTCCTGTTAATAATATTAAAAGCACTGTAGATTTTTTCCTTAAAGGTAAAAAAATTGAATCAGCATGGCTTGGAATTTCTTTTTATCCGTTAAAGACAAGAGATGTTGAGGTATTAAAAAGCCTGGGGGTTCAAGGTGATGATGTTTCATCTGCAATTATTGCCTCTCTTTATCCAGGTTCACCTGCTATTAAGTCAGGCCTTAGAGCAGGAGACATTATTATGAAGGTTAATGGTGTTTCTATGAGTGTTTTTCAAGACGTTACATCATATATTAGCGATTTTTATGCTGGTGAGAAAATAAGTGTAGAAATTTTAAGAGGCAATGTTAAAAAAAATATTGAGATTGTTCTTGCTGTTAGACCTAAGGATAAAGAACTTTCTTCTTCAAAAATGTTTCCAGGTTTTGTTGTGTATCCATTAGTTGAAGATATTAAAGCTCAGCTTAATTTAAGAAATTGGATTAAAGGTGTTGTTGTTGATTATATTGATAAAAATTTAGCATCAAATATTAAGATGAAGTCAGGAGATGTAATTCTTGATGTAAATTCGAAAAGTGTTTCTAATTTAAGAGAATTTTATGATGCTCTTGAGATTGGAAAAAATACTTATAAAATTTTAAGGGGAAATGATTCTTTTAAAATTACGTTTTAGTAAATTTTAGTTTTGGGTTAAGAGTTGATCTTAGCCCTTTTTTATTTTATGTATAATTTATTAAGCTTTGTTTTATATTGTAATGTTATATTTTGTGTAAGTATTTATCTGTTAATTTGCAAGTTAAGTATTTTGATGAAATAAAATTTATTGTTATTAAGAAGGAATAAGTTTAAATTATGAAAAAATATATTTCTTATGAAGAGATAAGAGTTAATGGGTTTAAGCTTGCTTATAAAATTTATAAAGATGGATTTATACCAGATATTATGTATGTCTCTTTGAGAGGGGGAGCCTATCTTGGCAATATTATTAGTGAATTTTTTAAATTTGTAAAAGTAGATAAACCCCTTTTATATGCTGCTGTTGTTGCTAGATCTTATGATATTTTTAATGAACAGAAAAAGATAATGATAGATGGTTGGACTTATGATCCAAAATATTTAAGGGCAGGTGATAAGGTTTTATTTGTCGATGATATTTTTGATACAGGTCGTACTATTGTTTATTTGAGGGGTGAGGTTCTAAAAAAGGGTATAGAAAATAAAAATGTTAAAATAGCAGTTTACGATTATAAGGATCATGGATTTGTAGATTATATTCCTGATTATTATGTTAATAAATATTCTACCCAAGAAGAATTAAATACCTGGATTCATTATGGAAATCATGAGCTGACAGGATTAAATGAAAGTGAATATAAGAATAGTTTTAAATATATAGATGATGAGCTTGATGAGATTTTAAAATTTTTGTCAAAAAATAAATCTTAATTATTGTCTTCTATATATTCTATTAAAGTGTATCCTTTTGCTTTTAACATTTTTATTATTATTCCCAGATTATCTTTTAATATCGGACCGATTAGCACATGAGTTTTTTCGGTTTTAACTGGGAATTCATTAGTATTTTTAATTGCTTTAAAGCTATCATTTTCATAGCTAGAATAAACTTTAACATAGCGATTTGTTGTATAATTTCCATTATTTGCAGTTTTTTGATTAATTTTATTGTTTGAATTTTTGTTAGGGTAATTAATTTTTTTTGATTTTTGTATGTATATATTGGAATTTATATTTTTTTCACCGTGTATATCTTTTTTAAAAATCGATTCTTTTTTAGTATTTTTGAAGCTTGAGTTTGAATTGTGAATCTTAGAGGTTTTTTTTATTTTTTTTTCTACGTTGGAAAATAATTCTAATTTGTTTTTTAATTTTTCGTCTTTTACTGAAAATAATCTTAATGTAAAAAGAAAGAGCAGTATTAATTTATAGAGTTTTGTTAATTTCATTTCCTTGTTTCCTTTTGTTTGGTTAAAAATAAAGATTTTTAGGAGTTCTTGGAAATGGTATTGAATCTCTTATATTAGATATTCCTGTTGAGTATTGCACCAATCTTTCAAGTCCAAGTCCAAAGCCAGAATGAGGAGTGGAACCAAACCTTCTTAGATCAAGATACCAGTTTAGATGCTCAATGTTTAGGTTTAATTCTTTTATTCTATTTTCTAATTTTTGTAAGTCATCTTCTCTTTCGCTTCCCCCTATAATCTCTCCAATTCTTGGAACAAGTACATCCATTCCTTTTACGGTTTTATTGTCTTTGTTTATTTTCATGTAAAATGCTTTGAAATTTTTTGGATAATCAATAACCACTACTGGTTTTTTGAAAATCTCTTCTGTTAAGTATCTCTCATGATCTGTTTGTAAATCTACTCCCCAGTAAGGATTTATTTCAAAACTTTTTTTTGAGCTTTCAAGAATTTCAATTGCTTTAGTATAGGTAATAACTTCAAAACTTGAATTTATTACGTTTTCTAGTTTTTTAATCAATCCTTTTTCAATGTAATTTTCTAAAAAATCCATATCTTGAGGGCATTCGTTTAAAATTGAACTTAAAAGATATTTTAAGAGATCTTCTGCTAAGATAATATTGTCGCTAAGCTCGTAAAAAGCCATTTCTGGTTCTATCATCCAAAATTCTGAAGCGTGGCGTGTGGTGTTAGAATTTTCTGCTCGAAATGTTGGGCCGAATGTATATATTTTAGATAAAGCCATTGCATATGCTTCCCCGTGTAACTGGCCGGTGACAGAGAGAAAAGCTTCTTTTCCAAAAAAATCGTCTTTAAAATCAATATTGCTAAGTGAATTGTTTAGTTTATTAAATTTTAGTGTGGAAACCCTAAACATTTCTCCAGCACCTTCTCCATCGTTTGATGTAATTATTGGTGTATTAATATAAAAAAAACCATTTTTTTGGAAATATTCATGAATTTTGTATGAAATTTTGTTTCTTATCCTAGCTACAGCCCCAAATGTATTGGTTCGTATTCTTAAATGAGCTATTTCTCTTAAAAATTCGAAAGTATGTCTTTTTTTTTGTAATGGGTAAGTTTTTGGATCTGCTTCTCCTATTACATTAAAACTATATGTTTTTATTTCATAATTTTGTCCTTTTGCAGGACTTTCTACTAATAGGCCTGTTAACGATATGCTTGCTCCTGTTGTTAGTTTTTTTAGATCTTTTTCGTCAAATTGATTTTCTTCTTCGTTTATTACAGCTTGAATTCCTTTAAGAGTTGAGCCGTCATTAACTTCTATAAATCCAATCTTACCATTACTCCTTTTGGTTCTAATCCAACCATTTATTGTAACATTGTTGTTTAAAATTGGATTTTCTAAAATATCTTTAATGCTTGCAAACATTTTATTTATCACTCCAAATACTTATTAATATTGTTAAATTAATTTTATTATAGTTTAAAACTTTTTTTAAAAAAACATTTAATAATTTTTATTATTTTAATTCTTGAAATTAACTTTGTTAATATTTATACTTTATTTTTTAGGGGCGATTATTATTGTGTAATGAAAAATTTCAAAGAAGTAATAATTATTTTTGATTCAGGAATAGGGGGACTTTCTTATTTTGAATATATTAAAAGTAAATTAGGGGGGTGTCAATATGTTTATGTTGCTGATAATAAAAATTTTCCTTATGGGAAGAAGAGCCCTGAGTATCTTTTAGAAGCAGTTTTGTTTTTGATTGAGAGACTTAAAAAAATTTATAATGTTAATGCATTAATTTTGGCTTGCAATACAATTTCTGTTAGTGTATACAATAAATTAAATTTTGTTTTTCCAGTAGTTTATACTTTGCCAGAGGTAAGCTTGGTTTCTGATCTTGCTTTAAAAAGAGTTCTTTTGATTGCAACAAATACTACTCTTGAGAGCAAATTTGTTAAGGATCAAGTAAATATGCATAATGATTTGATTGTAAAAGCAGCTGGAGAGCTTGTTAATTTTGTTGAATATGGGAAGAAGTACAAAAAAGATGCCCTGAGATGCTTAGAGGCTTTAAAATCTGAAGTTGTAAATACCGGTAGAGAAATTGTTTTTCTTGGGTGTACACATTATTTACATCTTAAGTCAATGATAGAAGATTTTTTAAAAATTCCTGTTTATGAGAATCGTGAATTAGTGGTACAAAATCTTATTAGATCAATAAATTTTTCTAAATATAAAGATAGCTATTATAAAAATGATGTTGACTTTGCAGATGAGTTTTATTTAACTAGTAATGAAAATTTTACTTTTTATCAAAATTTTTGCAAAAAATATAACCTCCACTTTAAAGGAATGATAGTTTGAATTATCTTGAATTTGAAGTTATTTGGGGAGTTAATAATATATATTCTATTTTAGAGCTTAGCAGTAAATTAATTTATGAAGGAATTTTTAAAGGTAAGATATTAGAAACAGGTTGTAAGGAGTATAGTCCTTTAGTTCCAGGAGATGTGGTCTTAGGGTATATTTATGGCTCTCGCAAAGTGTATATTGATAAGCGATTAAGTAGAAAAAATATTCTTTGGCGTTATAACAGAAAAGCAGATCTTAGACAGACAATTGTTTCTAATGTTGATAATGTTTTGATTGTAAATTCTGCCAACTTTCCTGAGATAAAAAATTTTTTTATTGACAGGGTTCTTGTTGTTGCAGAAGAGCAAAATATTGTTCCTATTATTGTGATTAATAAAATTGATAAAGGAATAAGTCAAAAGGTTGAAGAATTTTCTGAAATTTATGAAAATTTAGGATACAAGGTTTTAAAAACCTCTGTTAAAACTTTTGAGGGCATTAACGAAATAAAGGAGGTTTTGAAAAATTCAAGAACTTCTTTTATTGGCCAGTCTGGTGTTGGTAAATCTTCTTTAATAAATTTAATTGATTCGAAAGCTTCTCAATCAGTAAATGAAATTTCACACAAGTATTCTAGAGGAAAACATACTACCGTTTATGCAATATCATTTCATTCTGAGAGTGGAATAATAGTTGATACTCCCGGAATAAAGGAGTTTGGAGTTGAAACATTGCCTTTTGAAAATCTTAAGTATTATTTTAAAGAGTTTGAAAATTTTGCAAGTCTTTGTAAATATAAGTCCTGCTTACATGTTAGTGAACCTTGTTGTTCTGTTACTGATTCTTTAGGTAATGGCATTTCTAAACTTAGGTACGAAAGCTATTTAAAGATTTTATCAGAGCTTAAAAATTATAAAAATTATGCAAGATAAATATTTAAAAAATATTGACTTTTATGAAATTTTATTTTTAGTGTCCAAGTACGTTTCTAATCCGGACACTGTTAATTTACTAAATAATCAAAAAATATTAAAAACAAGAGAAAGTTTAGAGAAAATGTTTTCCTTTGTGAATCTCATTAGAATGCTTTTTGAGAGTTGTAAAGGATATCCGAACTCTTTTATAAATAGCTTGAAATATCCTATTTCACTATTATCAAAAGAAAATTCAAGAGTTTCTATTGAAGATTTAAGAGATATTGTGGAGTTTTTAGATGAGGTTTTGAGAATAAATTTATTTTTGGATAAAAATAGTGATCTTAAGCATTTTAATACTCAGATTTTGTCTGATTTATTATTTCTAAGTCCAGAGCTAAAAAATTTGCTTAGTGAATTAAAAGAATATATAGATATTGACACTCTTGAATTGAAAAGTGGTGTTGTAAAAGAATATGATTCGATTGAATTTGAAATTAAAAATTTAAATAGACGGGTTGAAAAGCAGATAAAAAGAATAATTGGCTTGAATGTAGAATATTTATCTTCTAATTTTGTTTATTATAAATCGAATAAATATACTCTTGCTCTTAAGTCTAATTTTAAAGGTAAAATTAAGGGAAATGTTATTTCTATTTCATCATCGGGTGAAACACTTTATATTGAACCAAGTGATATTGTAAATGATAACAATAGACTAAATTATTTAAGTTTAGAAAAAAAAAGAATAATTTTAAAAATTTTACAAAATCTTTCTGGCAAAGTTCATAGTAATATTGTTCTTTTAGATAATCTTTATAATAATTTTTTGTATTATGATTCTTTAAAAGCACGAGCGATTTATGGAGTTAAAACTAAAGGGATATTTCCTGAAATCTCAAGTGAATTAAATATGTTTAATGCACACCATCCTTTGTTAAAGGATTCAAAGGCAATAAATTTTACTCCCGCTGGGAATCATGTTGTAATTATTACTGGTCCTAATGCTGGTGGGAAAACGGTAACTTTAAAGACAATTGGGTTGCTTAGTGCAATGTTCCAGTTTGGAATTCCTATTGTTGTTAACGAGTCTAGCACTTTTAAAATTTTTGATAACATTTTCATTGACATTGGTGATGAACAGTCAATTTCTAATTCACTTTCAACTTTTTCAAGCCATATGAGTAATATTTCTTATATTTTAAAATATACTACAAAAAATAGCCTTGTAATATTTGATGAATTTTGCTCGGGAACAGACGTTGATCAAGGGCAGGCGCTTGCTATTTCAATTCTTGAATATTTAATTAATATTAATTCTTATGTTTTAATATCAACTCATTATAATGCTCTTAAATATTTTGCATATACCCATGAGGGTGTTATTAATGCTTCTATGCGGATGGATTTAGAGACAATGCAGCCCAATTATGATTTAATTTTTTCCATTCCCGGTGAAAGTTATGCGTTTAATGTTGCTAGTAGGGTTTTGATTGACAGTAGTATAATAATTCGTGCTAATGAAATTTATTCATCCCAGAAGACAGAAGTTAATAAAATTTTAGAAAGATTAATAGAGAAAGAGAAAGATTTGCTTTTTATTAAAGAAAGCATGAATAAGAAATTAATCCAAATAGAATTGCAAGAAAAAGAAATAGAAAATATTTATCAAGATCTTTTATTAAAAGAAAAAAATATTGAAGTCAAGCTTTTAAATGAGCAGAATGAATTTTTAAAAAATTCAAGAAAAGTTTTAGAAAATTTAGTCAGAGAAATAAAAGAGGGTAATGTTAATGTTGAAAAGAATAAAGCTTTTATATCAGGTTTGGAGAAAAATGTAAATTGCAAGTTAAATAAAGTAAATTCTCTTGACAATAAGAGAAATATTACGACTGTTTTTAAAATAGGAGACAGAGTTAGAATAGTTAATTCTAATGCAAAAGGAAAAATAGTTGGGATTTCTAAAAAGAAAATTACTGTTAATGTAGGAGCTTTTAATGTTAGTGTTTCTAGCTCAGAGATATCTTTAGAAAACTGTACAGAGCATAAAAAAGAGGATGGTAAAAATTTCGATTTTTCAATTGATTATAATAAGGAAGACTTGTTAAGTTTTACCATTGATATTAGGGGTATGAGGTCTGTTGATGCTCTAGACTTTTTGAATAAGAAAATAGATAATATTATATTAAATGGCATTAATAAGTTTGCGATCGTTCATGGAAAAGGTGAGGGTCATCTTATGAATAAAGTTCACAATTTGTTAAAAAAGTTGAAGTTTGTTAAAAAATATTATTTTGCTCATCCTAGTGATGGAGGGGCTGGAAAAACTATAGTTGAGATTTAATTTAAGTGAATATATCAAAATTTAATGAATTTGAAAATGTATTGTTTCACATTTGTCTTGATGTTGATTTTGTACTTGAAGATGAATTTGGCAATTCTTATGATATTCATCCTAATAGACCTTTTAGGGGTAAAGCCGCAAATGGTCTATTGGATGGTCTTTTTAGCGTTACAACAACTTTCACATCAGGCTATGGATCGAAGTTTGGAAGAGGCTATTTGATCATTATTGAGATATTAACTTTAAGTTTTGTTGATGGTGAATTTTGGGATAAGATAAATAGAAGGGGTATTGAAATCTTTAGAGAAGGGCTTAAAAATAAATTTCCAAGCAAAAATCTAGATATAGTGCTTGATGGTAATGTTTATAAAATTATTGGGCAATTTTTTTAATATGTTTTAATTTGATATGTCTTATTAATATTATAAAATTTTTGATATTAGAAATTATTATATACTTTTTTAAAGTTTTTTTACTAATAAGTGTTAAATTATTATTTTTATGTTGTATGATAAGGAGTTTTAATGCAATTTGAAGTAAAGGATTTGATAAATAAAATTAAAAAAGATGGACTTGAAGAGGCTGAGAGAGTATCTAACGATATTGTTTTGAAAGCTAAAAGAGAGGCAGAAGAAATAGTTACTAGAGCAGAAGAAGCTGCAAGAGTATTAAAGGTAAAATCAGAAAAAGAAATTAATGATTATAAATCTCATGCTCTTGAAGCTTCTCGTCAGGCAATCAGAGATTTAATTATTGGTGTTGAGAATAATCTTAAATCTCTTTTTGAAAATACTTTAAAAGATAATGTAGCGGAAGTTTTTAGTGATAATAATTTCTTAGCAGAGCTTATAATTAAAATAACGGATTCTTGGGCTAAAGAAGAAAAATTAGTTGTTCAATTAAATGAATCTGATTTTTTTAGTTTAGAGCAGATATTAAGATTAAAACTTGGAAATAAGCTTGCGCAGGGGATAGAAATTAAACCTTTTAAAGGCATAAGCAAAGGTTTTAAGATTCAAAAAAAGAATATGGGTTTGCAGTATGATTTTTCAGTGGAAACCGTTGCAGACATTCTTTTTGATTATCTTAATCCAAGATTTAAGGAAGTTATAAAAGTAGTCTAGGAGACTTTTGTGTTAGATTCATATTATTATGTTTTATCTTCTTTGCCTTATATTGATTTAAAATTTTTAAAGGACTACAGTATTACAGATTTTTTAAATAATGTCGAGCTTTCTTTAAGTAAAAAGGACTTCAATTTTTTAAAAAGCTTGCTAGAATTTAAGGTAGATAGGGGTAAATCAAGAGTTGTTGATCTTTTTCTTGATTTTGAAGATACAATAAGATATACACTTGCAGCTTTAAGGGCAAAAAAATTGGGATTGTCTAAAGATTTTTATTTAGAATCCGCTTATTTCTCAAGTTATTATCTGAATATTTTGAGAAATATTTGTTTGAAAGAAAATTCTTTTGAAATAGAATTGGGGTTAGATCTTCTTAGGTGGCAATTTTTGACTGATCTTGAGGTTGGACATGAATTTGATTTTGAAAAAGTAATAATTTACTTTTTAAAGTTAAGGTTATTTTTAAGACATAATTTATTTAAAGAAAAATTAGGTATTCAAAATTTTGACAATATTTGTCAAAATTTAATTGATAAAACTAATGAAAAAGTTTAGAAAAGGTATTTTAATGAAGACAAAAGGAAAAGTTGTTGGAGTAAATGGAAACTTAGTTACTATTGAGGTAGAAGGTTCAGTTTCTATGAATGAGGTTTTATTTGTAAAAACTGGTGGTAGAAATTTAAAAGCAGAGATAATTCGTATTAGAGGCAATGAAGTTGATGCACAAGTTTTTGAATTGACAAAAGGAATATCTGTTGGAGATTTAGTTGAATTTACAGATAAACTTTTAACAGTTGAATTAGGTCCTGGTCTTTTAACTCAAGTGTATGATGGGCTTCAAAATCCTTTGCCTGAACTAGCTATTCAATGTGGATTTTTTTTAGAAAGGGGAGTGTATTTAAGGCCCTTAAACAAAGATAAAAAATGGAATTTTAAAAAAACCTCCAAATTAGGAGACAGCGTTATTGCAGGAGATTTTTTGGGATTTGTAATTGAAGGAACTGTTCGCCATCAAATAATGATTCCGTTTTATAAAATAGATTCGTATAAAATTGTGGAGATTGTAGATGATGGTGATTATTCGATTGATGAACAAATTGCTGTAATTGAAGATGATTCTGGAAGAAGACATAGTATTACAATGTCTTTTCATTGGCCTGTTAAAATTCCCATTGCTAATTATAAGCAGCGACTTATTCCGAGTGAGCCTATGTTGACTCAAACTAGAATTATAGATACATTTTTCCCAGTTGCCAAAGGAGGAACTTTTTGCATTCCAGGTCCTTTTGGAGCTGGAAAAACGGTTCTTCAGCAGGTTACAAGTCGAAATGCTGATGTTGATATAGTTATTATTGCAGCTTGTGGTGAGCGAGCAGGAGAAGTGGTAGAAACTCTTAAGGAGTTCCCCGAGTTGATAGATCCTAAAACCGGTAAATCTTTAATGGATAGAACTTGTATTATTTGTAATACAAGTTCTATGCCAGTTGCAGCTAGAGAAGCTTCTGTTTATACTGCTATTACTATTGCTGAGTATTATAGGCAAATGGGCCTTGATATTCTTCTTTTAGCAGATTCAACTTCAAGATGGGCTCAAGCCATGAGAGAAATGTCTGGTCGCCTTGAGGAGATTCCTGGTGAGGAGGCTTTTCCAGCGTATCTTGAGTCCGTTATTGCTTCTTTTTATGAAAGGGCGGGCATTGTAGTTCTTAATAATGGCGATATTGGATCTGTAACAGTTGGTGGTTCTGTAAGTCCTGCTGGTGGTAATTTTGAAGAGCCAGTTACTCAAGCAACTTTAAAGGTTGTAGGAGCATTTCATGGACTTACAAGAGAAAGGTCTGATGCTAGGAAATTTCCGGCTATTAGTCCTCTTGAATCTTGGAGTAAATATAAAGGTGTTATTGATTCCAAAAAGACCGAATATGTAAGATCTTTTTTGGTAAAAGGCAACGAAATTAATCAAATGATGAAAGTTGTTGGGGAAGAGGGGATAAGTAACGAGGATTTTTTAATTTATTTGAAATCTGAACTGCTTGATTCGTGTTATTTACAACAAAATTCGTTTGATTCAGTTGATGCCGCTGTTGATTCAGAGCGTCAAAATTATATGTTTGATATAGTTTATAACATTCTTAAAACCAACTTTGAGTTTTCTGATAAGCTTCAAGCAAGAGATTTTATAAATGAATTAAGACAAAATCTTTTAGACATGAATCTTTCTTCTTTTAAAGATTCTAAGTTTAATAAATTGGAGCATACTTTAAGTGAATTGGTAAATTTTAAAAAGGTAATTTAGGGGGTTTGGAGAAATATATAATGAAAAGAGTCTATAGTAAAATAGAGTCTATAGCAGGCAATGTAATAACTGTTACAGCTCAAGGTATTAAGTATGGTGAGCTTGCTATTGTGAAAGCAAAAGATACAAGTTCTCTAGCCGAAGTAATTAAACTTGATCGAGAAAAAGTTTCTCTTCAAGTTTATGGCGGCACAAGAGGTGTTTCTACGTCAGACGAGATAAAGTTTTTAGGGCATTCAATGCAGGTTTCATTTTCTGACAATTTGTTGGGCAGAATTTTTGATGGTTCTGGAAATCCTAGGGATGGAGGTCCTTCGCTTGATGATAGTCTGATTGAAATTGGGGGGCCTTCTGCAAATCCTACAAAACGCATTGTTCCTAGAAATATGATAAGGACAGGGCTTCCAATGATAGATGTTTTTAACACCCTTGTTGAATCTCAAAAATTACCAATTTTTTCTGTTTCTGGTGAGCCTTATAATGAACTTCTTGTGAGAATTGCACTTCAAGCAGAGGTTGATTTGATAATTCTTGGAGGAATGGGACTCAAGCACGATGATTATTTGACTTTTAAAGATTCTTTAGAAAAAGGAGGTGCTTTAAGTAGAACAATTTTTTTTGTTCATACCGCTAATGATTCTGTTGTTGAATCTTTAACTGTTCCTGATATTTCGCTTTCTGTTGCTGAAAAGTTTGCCCTTAAGGGTAAAAAAGTTTTAGTGCTTCTTACAGACATGACAAATTTTGCTGATGCGATGAAAGAAATATCTATTACTATGGAACAAGTGCCTTCTAACAGAGGTTATCCTGGGGATTTATATTCTCAGCTTGCATATCGTTATGAGAAAGCTATTGATTTTGAAGGTGCAGGGTCGATTACAATACTTGCGGTTACAACTATGCCGGGTGATGATGTTACTCATCCTGTTCCTGATAATACTGGGTATATTACAGAAGGTCAGTACTATTTAAAGGGTGGTAGAATAGAACCTTTTGGATCGCTTTCAAGACTTAAACAAATGGTAAATAGTAAAACCAGAGATGATCACAGGGCTATAATGGATACAATGATTAAACTTTACGCATCTTCAAAAGAGTCTGTAGAAAAGAAGGCTATGGGATTTAATATGACTAAGTGGGATGAAAAATTGCTCAAGTATAGCAACATGTTTGAAAGCAAAATGATGGATTTATCTGTTAATATTCCCTTAGAAGAGGCTTTAGATTTGGGTTGGAATATTCTTGCTAGTTGTTTTAGTCCAAAAGAAACAGGAATAAAAACGGACCTTATTGAAAAATATTGGCCTAAAAAAGAGACTTGTTGATTATGTCTAAAATTAAATTGACCAAAAATGATCTTAAAAAGCAAAAAGATGAACTTAAAATGTTTAAGAGATATTTGCCTACTTTACAGCTTAAGAAACAACAACTTTATATGGAAATTGTTAGAATTGAGAGTTCTTATAAAATTAAAAATCTTGAACAACAAAAGCTTAAAGGCAGTATTTCTAATTGGATTTCTCTTTTTAGCGAAGAATTTCCTTTTGAGAGTTGGATTCAAGTAAAAACAGTGGTCAAAAAGTCTGTAAATATTGCAGGAGTTGCAATTCCTATATTCGATTCTATTGAATATGAAGATATAAGGCATGACTTACTTTTTACCCCTTATTGGGTAGATAAGGGAATTGAAATTCTTAAAATTGTGATTCAAATTGATGTAGAACTTAAAATTTTAAAAAAGCAGATTGATTTGCTTTTAAGAGAGTTTAGAGTAACATCTCAGAGAGTTAATTTATTTGAGAAAGTTATGATACCAACAGCAAAGGCTAATATCAAAAAAATTAATATATATCTTGGAGATCAGCAAACTGCAGCTGTTGTAAGAGGTAAAATTGCTAAGTCTAATTTGATTGATAAAAAAAAATAGGAACAAGCTTATGATTGTAAAAATGAAAAAAGTTTTACTTTTGACTTTATCGAAATATAAAAAAGAAGCTTTAGAGATTTTAAGAGATTTTGGAGCAGTTCATATTAATTCTTGCAATAAAAATTCAGAATCTTTAAAAAAAAGCATTGATAATCGGAGAATTTTAATGCAAGCTTTTTCACTCCTTAGAGAAGATGGGGGCGTTAAGGCTTTAAAATCTTCTAATGGAAATTTTTTAGATATTGCAAAAAGCATAGTCAATTTAGGTAATGAGATTAAAGAATTTCAAGATGTTAAACGATCTTTATTGCATGAAAGGGATTTGATTTCCGTTTGGGGAAATTTTTCTTTAGAGTATATCAACAAATTGAAAGAATCTAAAATTTATATTCAATTTTTTAAAATTCAAAAAAGTGAATATAAAAATTTATTAAGAGATCCTAATATTAATGTGCTTTTGATTAAAAATGTGAAGAACATTTCTTATTTTGTAAGTGTTGGTGAGTTTGAGCAAAAAATTGAAATTGCTGATGAGTTTAAGTTTAATTTTGATCTTTATTATATTAATAATAAATTAAAGGTTGTTGATGAGATTTTAGATCAAAAATTGACTCAAATTTCTCTTTTTAATAAATATATTGATATTTTAAAAGACGAGATAAAAAATTATGATCAAATTGTAGAGTTTGAGCAAGTTTTAGCTGATATGCAAACCGATTTCGATGATTTTTCGTATATTACAGGTTTTGTTCCAGCTGAAAGTCAAGAATCTCTTAAAAGCTCGGTTTTAAAAGCAGGTTTTGCAGTTCAATTTGCAGATCCTGAAGAAAATGATATTATTCCAACTTATATAAAAAGAAAAGGAATTGCCAATTTAGCTGCACCTATTTTTAACATTTTAGAGACAATTCCTGGTTATAAAGAAAGAGATATAAGTTTTATTTTTATGTTATTTTTCTTTGTATTTTTTGGTATGATAATAGGTGATGCGGCTTATGGAGTGATATTTTTTTTGATAGGAATTTTGCTTAGTTTGAGTTTTGTTCTTAAAGGCAAGCCCCTAACTTCAGTTCATGGATTAATATTTTATCTTAGTGTATCATCAATCCTTTATGGTTCTATGACTGGTACTTGGTTTGGAAGTCCTTTAATTCTTGAAATGTTTCCTATTTTAAATTTATTTAAAGTTAATTATTTGACAGAGAAAAATAGTGTGCAAAATATTATCTTTATCTGTTTTTCAATAGGAGTTTTGCAAATTTCATTGGCGCATGCTTGGAATTTTTTCAAACAAGTAAAAGAAAAGCCCCATATTCATTCAATTGCACAGATTGGCTGGCTTATATGTATACTTGGTCTTTATTATCTTGTTTTGAATTTGATACTAAGTCAATCTCGATTTCCCATGTATAATGCTGTTTATAATACAATATATTTGGGTGTTGCACTTGTATTTGTTTTTGGCAAACAAGATGGTTCAAATTTTTTTAAGTGCATATTTAAAAGTTTTGGGGGTATTATAGAGCAATTTTTAACTACTGTGTCGGGGTTTGCAGATATAATATCTTATATTAGACTTTTTGCAGTTGGACTTGCTGGGCTTTCAATCTCAGCAAGCTTTAATGCTATGTCAATGCCTTTGTTAAAATCTTCTAATATTGGTTTTGTAATAGTTGGAATTATTGTTATACTTTTTGGGCATGTTTTAAATATAATGTTATCTTTACTTTCAGTAATTGTTCATGGAGTAAGGCTTAATATGCTTGAGTTTTCAAACCATTTAGGGCAAGAATGGAGTGGATATGCTTATAAGCCTTTTAGAAAAATAAAAAAATAAATAAAAAGGAGTACTTATGGATATAGGTTTAATAGGGGTTAATTCAGCTTTGACAATCTCAGCAATAGGGTCTGCTCTGGGCATGGGAGCAGCAGGTAGTGCTGCTATTGGAGCATGGAAGAGGTGCTATATGCAAGGAAAGCCAGCACCATTTTTATTGATTGTTTTTGTATCAGCACCATTGACTCAAATAATATATGGATATATTTTAATGAACACGTTATATGAGGTAATGATGCAGACAAATCCGTGGTTATTACTTGGAGCTGGTCTTGGTGGTGGATTTGCGATCGCTGTTTCTGGATTTGCTCAAGGTAAAGCGGCAGCAGGCGCTTGTGATGCTTTTTCTGAGACTGGTAAGGGATTTGCTACATACCTATTAGTTTTGGGTTTAATAGAATCTGTTGCTCTTTTTGTAATGGTATTTTTAATGATATTTAAGTTTGTTTGATTTTAATTTATTATCTCTTTTAATTTTAATATTAAATTTTCTCGTAATTTATGAGTTAATTTAATATATTTATTATTATGAGAAATTTGGTTTTATTTTTTTTTGCCCTGCCTTTTTCTATTTCTTTGAATTCTTCAAGTAATAGAAATTTTCCGTATTGGATTTTACTTGAAAAAGGTAGGCAATTTCTTTATTCTAAATCTGAATTTAGTAAGTCTAATCTTACACATGCTATTAATTATTTGCAGGAAGCTTTGCTTAGAAAAGGTGTTTATCCTGAAGCCAGTTATTATTTGTCAGTAGCTTATGGCATGTCTGGCAATTCTGTTCTTGAAAAATTAAACCTTTACAAGTCTTTTGAAGACAAAGATTATTTACTAGATGAATCTTTTGAAAAAAAAATACTTTTTTCTTTGGCCAAAATGGCTGAACTTGAGAATAATTATGTTGATACGATTGATTATTTAAATGATATATTAAATAAGTTTTCAACTAAAAAAGATTATTATAGTTATCATGATTATTCTCAAGGCGAGAATAGCACATCAAACAATAAATTTAATGTTTCATTTTATCTAACTTCTTATTTAAAACAAGTAAGAGGAGCTTTTGGAATTGATTTTACTTTTAATCTTTACAGATTTAAAAACTACAATGTTATTGATACTCACGAATTATTGTCAAAAGTTTATTTGCGCTTAAAAGCTTATGAGCTTTCAATTACTCATGGACTTATAGCTGCGGTAGGGATTTTAACAAGAATGTATGAGTATGTTTGTTATTATGAACCTGTGTATCAGTTTAGAAATTTAAGATCTTTTGTTAAAAAAATTAATGAGTATAAGGCAATAAAAAGTGCCTTTGAATCTACAGATTTTTGGGAAATAGTTTATAATGTTGCTGTTGCTACTTATGCATATTCTAATGGTAATTATAAATTTAGAGCAATAGATACTTGGAAATTAATAGTGGATCTTGCACCAAGATTTTCTCCTTATATTGCGAAATCAAGAAGTCAAATTAAAAATTTTGTATTTAAAAAAAGGTAAATTTTTAAGTCTTGATTTGTATTTCAGGAAGGAGTGAGTATTAGTATTCGTAAGAAAAATTTTTGTATTATTGCACATATTGATCATGGTAAATCGACATTAGCCGATCGATTTATTCAAAAGGCTAAAATAATAGCCGATCGTGATTTTAAAAGTCAAATGCTTGACAGTATGGAGATTGAGCGAGAAAGAGGAATTACAATAAAAAGTCAAGCAGTAACAATTACTTATAAAAGTAATGATGGAGATTTTTATGAGTTAAATTTTGTAGACACCCCAGGTCATGTTGATTTTTCTTATGAAGTCTCAAGAGCAATTTCATCTTGTGAGGGCGCTCTTTTATTAATTGATGCAAGTCAAGGAATACAAGCTCAGACAGTTTCTAATTTTTATATGGCTTTTGAGCATGATTTAGAAATTATTCCTGTTATTAATAAGATAGATCTTCCAAATGCTAATATTGATTTTGTAAAAAAGCAAATAAAAAATGATTTAGGACTAAATGAAGAAATTGCTATTTCGATTTCTGCTAAGAATGGAATAGGAATTGATGATTTGCTTGAAGCTATTTGTAAGTATGTGCCATCTCCTAAAGGAAGTATTAAGGATCCATTAAGGGCATTAATTTTTGATTCACATTATGATTCTTATAGAGGAGTTGTTGTTCACTTTAGAATTTTTGAAGGCCAAATCAAGACAGGCGATAAGATTAGGTTAATGCATACTAATAGTGAGTATTTAATTGAAGAAATTGGGGTTTTTAAAATATTGCTTGAAAAAAAAGATAGATTAGAAGCAGGGGATGTTGGGTATTTTATTGCGGGAATAAAAAATATATCAGATGTGAAGATTGGAGATACAGTAACTCTTTGTGATTGTCCTGCGTTATCCCCCCTTGAGGGATTTAAAGAAGTTAAGCCTGTAGTGTTTTCTTCAGTGTATCCTGTTGATGCTAATCAATATGATGATCTTTTAAGGGCAATGGATAGATTAAAGCTTAATGATGCATCGTTAACATTTGAAAAAGATTCATCATCAGCTCTTGGACATGGGTTTAAGTGTGGATTTCTTGGTCTTTTACATTTAGAAGTTATTCAAGAACGTATTGAGCGCGAATTTGATTTAAATGTAATATTGACTTCTCCTTCTGTTAGATACAAAATAATTCCCAAAAAGGGAGAATCTTATTTTATTGAAAGTCCTGAACAGTTTCCCGGAAATGAAGCTATTGAAAGTGTTCTTGAGCCTTATATTAGAGCTAATATTATTGTTCCTACAGAATTTTTAGGAAATATTATGAGTGTGTGTTTATTAAAAAGAGGAGTTCAGATAAACTTAATTTATCTTGATACTAAGCGTGTTGAACTTATTTATAAAATGCCTCTTTCTGAAATCCTTTTTGATTTTTATGATAAGATTAAATCTGTCAGTCGTGGATATGCTTCTTTTGATTATGAACTTTTAGATTATGAATATACAGATTTAGTAAGATTAGATATATTAGTCAATGGGGATAGGGTTGATGCACTCTCTCAATTGGCTTTTAAAGATAGTGCAAGAACTAAGGCTATTGGAATTTGTAAAAAGTTGAAAGATGAAATAGCAAGACAACAATTTAAAATAGCCATTCAAGGTGCTATTGGCTCTAACGTTATTGCTAGAGAGACAATCTCTCCTGTTAGAAAAGATGTTACTGCAAAGTGTTATGGCGGTGATATTACTCGTAAGCGAAAACTTTTGGAAAAGCAGAAAGAAGGTAAGAAGCGAATGAAGATGGTAGGAAATGTGGAAATTCCACAAAGCGTTTTTCTTTCAGTTCTAAAATCCAATGATAATTAAATGTGTTTTTAATTTTTTAAGGTATATGATTGGCAAAGCTCTTAGAAATGAGATAAAATACTTTTATCATTGCTTATTTAAAATTAGTTGTATGTAGTTTGATTTTATAGGGAGTAATTTATGCTTAAGTCTAATAAAGTTGTTCTTATTGGGGCTGGTGGGGTAGGTTCAAGCTTTGCTTATGCTTTGACAATAGACAATTCGCTTGTACATGAACTTGTAATTATTGATGTTAATGAGGATAAAGCAAAAGGTGAGGTTATGGACCTTAATCATGGCCAAATGTTTTTAAAAAAGAATATTAATGTATTGTTTGGGACTTACAAAGATTGTGTTGATGCAGACATTGTTGTAATTACAGCAGGCCTTAATCAAAAACCTGGTGAAACAAGACTTGATTTGGTTGGTAAAAATTCTAAAATCTTTAAAGATATTATAACTAATGTTGTATCTAGTGGCTTTGATGGTATTTTTGTCATTGCAAGTAATCCTGTAGACATTATGACTTATGTTACAATGAAATATTCTAAATTTCCTATTCATAAGGTTATTGGTACTGGTACTATTCTTGATACTTCAAGGCTTAGATATTTTTTAAGTGATCGTTTTAATGTGAATACCCAAAATATACATTCATATATTATGGGTGAGCATGGTGATAGTTCTTTTGCTACTTGGGATGAAACAAAAATAGCAATGAAGCCTTTATCAGAATACATTGCTGAAGGCAGAATAACTGAGTTGGAGCTTGATGAAATTCATAAAAAGGTTGTTAATGCTGCTTATGAGGTGATTAAGCTTAAAGGAGCAACCTATTATGCTATTGGACTTGGTATTAAGAATATTGTAAATGCAATAATTGGAGATCAGAATATCATTTTACCAATATCTTCTTATATTAATGGCCAGTATGGGGGATCAATTAAAGATATTTATATTGGAGCACCTGCCATAGTTTGTAAAGAAGGAGTTAAAGAAGTTTTAAACTTTAAGATAAGTCCTAAAGAGCTTGAGAAGTTTAAAAGTTCTGCTAATCAGCTTAAAAGTTATATTGATAAAATAGAATTTTAGTTTCAAAACCCCAATATTTGGGGGTTTTTATTTTTCAAGCATATTTTCTCCGTTTTTTCTATGTTCAATTGCTTCAAGTAAAGCTTCTCTTGAAATATTTTTCTCTTCCTTTAAGTCAGATATTGTTCTTGCAATTTTTAATATTGAATGTGTTGCTCTTGAAGATATGTTAAGTTTGTTTAAAATGTAAATCAAATCATTTTTTAAGATTGCACTTAATTCGCAAAATTCTTCAATGTGATCAGAATTCAGATCAGAATTTTTATTTATGTTTGCAAAATTTTCGTATCTTATATTTTGAATGTTTCTTGCTTTTATTATTCTTTGTTTTATTTCGCTTGAACTTTCGCTTGTTTCACCAAGTAATTTTTCGTTATTAATTGCTCTTGTTGGGACCCTAATATCAATTCTATCAAGCATTGCAGCTCCAAGTTTTTTCCAATAATTTGAAATTTCTTGTTGCGAGCAGAAACAGTCTGTGTTTTTTTTGCCAAGATTTCCACAAGGGCAAAGATTCATTGCAAGCATTAGTTGGAAATTGGCGGGGTATTTAAATAATTTAGAACTTGCCCTTGAGATTGAAATTGATTTATCTTCAATAGGTTCACGTAAAGATTGTAAGATAGACTTTTTAAATTCTAAAGCTTCATCTAGAAATAATATCCCGTTGTGGGCAAGAGATACTTCTCCAGGCAAAGGATTAGGCCCCCCCCCAATTATTCCTTCTTTACTAGCAGTGTGGTGAGGATTTCTAAAAGGTCTTTGTTTTATTATCTTTCTGTCTATTAATTTTCCTGAGATTGACCATATTCTATTTGTTTCTATCAATTCTTTGTTTGTAAGTGGAGGAAGAATAGATTGAGCGCACTTAATACTAAGCGTTTTTCCGCTTCCAGGCGGACCAAATAGCATGATGTTATGCCCACCGGCAATTGCTATTTCAATTGCTCTTTTTACTCTTTGTTGTCCTTTTATATTTTTAAAGTCATAATCTAAAACATAATCTTGTTCAATTGCTGTTTGTGGTTTAATATTTATTCTTGGAGGAAGTATGTTGTCATTTAATTGTTCTATTATTTTTATAGTTTCTTTTAAATCTTTAACACCCCAAATATTCAAGCCATCTATTAAGTGAGCTTCTTCTAAATTTTCAAGAGGAACTATTGCAAATTTTATTTCCTTTTCTTTAGCAAGAGCAATGGCAGGTAAAACTGCTTTTATTGATCTTATTTTGCCATCTAGCTGCAATTCTCCCAGTATTAAGATTTCTAAATTGTGATTATTTTTCTTTTCTTGGATTTTAATGATGCTAATAGCAATTGAAAGGTCAAGAGCTGTTCCAAGCTTTTTAACTCCAGCTGGTGCAAGATTTATTAGTATTCTATCTTTAGGAAAATTAAAATTTGAATTCTTGATGGCTGATTTTACTCTTTCTCTTGATTCTTTAATTTCGCTTCCAGCAAGTCCTACAATATCAATTCCTGAAATTCCTTTTTTAATGTCTATTTCAATCTCAATTAGTTCTCCTTCATATCCAATTGCTGAGTGTGAATAGATTTTCATCTAATAGCGCTCCTTAAGGCTTGTAATTTTCCAAACTATCTCTTAATGATATGTATGGCAGTAAAAAACAGTCTTTTCTGTTTGTATTTGTAAACGTGTTAAAAATTTTTAAACTTGAGTCAATTTCTTCTAGATTTTCAAAATCTCCGTTTATTACTTTTTGCACTAAGTTTAGGATTTTGGATTTTGGCTTGTTATTACACAATTTGCTTAAAGCGTTTGCGCTTGCAAGTAAAATCATGCATCCAGATGCATGATGTTTTAAATTAAATTTTCCGTTATTTTCTTCTGTTGTTTGGAATAAGATTTGATCTCCACATTTAGATTGATGTTTGAAATTTTGGCTTGTTTTTACTTTGTGTATTATGTAAGTATTTACTTTACTAAGCCTTATTAATTTTCTTTTAGCGTTTTCAGTGAGCATAATTTAATTTTATTTTCTTTGATTTATTAAATCAATAATAAAAGAGAATATGAAGATTTTTAAATAAAAATTTTTAAAAATATAGTTGAAATTGTTTTGATATTTTTTTATGAGAGTTCTTTTATTACTTTTTTTAATCCTGATATGAAAATATCAATTTCTTCTTGTGTATTATAAAAATAAAAACTAATTCTTAAAAGATGGTTTTTGTTTAAATTTTCTGGAAAAAATGCTACATAGGAACAAGTTTTCCCGGCTCTAGTTGCTATTCCCATTGTATCTAGATAGGTTTCAATATCGTGTGAGTGAATATTTTTTACTGTAAATGATATTATTGAATTTCTTTTAAGATTTGTATTTAGTAAAAATTCAACTTCATCAAGCTCTTGTAATTTTTTCACTCCATATTCGATTAATTGCTGATCATGCTCTAAAATAAAATCCATAGAAATATTATTGATATATTTTATTGCCTCTTTAAGACCGATAATTCCTGCAATATTTGGAGTTCCTGATTCAAATTTATTGGGGGCATCAAGCGATTTAAATTTAATTTTTTTATTTTCTATGAATATTTCTTCTACAGTATTTCCCCCTAATTTTGAGCTATTAAGTTTTTCAGCCATATTATTTGAAATGTATAAAATTCCTATTCCTGTTGGAGCAAGCATTTTATGTCCAGAAAATACCAAAAAGTCACAGCCAATTTTTTTAACATCTATTTTTAAATGAGGTGCCATTTGGGCAGCATCTACAAAAAGACTTATATTGTATTTTTTTGCGATTTTTCCAATAGATTCCAAATCATTGACGGTTCCCAAGGTATTATTTGTTCCTGAAATACTGATGAGCTTTGTTTTTTCTGTAATAAGTTTTTCAATTTCTTCAGGGGTAATAATTCCCATTTCATTGAATTTAGCGAATTTAATTGTTAGATTAACTAATTTTGCAAGATTTGCCCATGGCAGCAAATTGCTATTATGTTCAAGAGTTGTAAGAATAATTTCATCTTTTTTTTTAAAGTATTTTGAGCAAAAAAATGAGTTTGCAATGGTATTAATTCCATCTGTAGTTCCAGAAGTAAATATTATATTTTTTGCAGATTCTGCATTAATGAAGTTTTTTACAAGTTCTCTTGTTTTTTCTATTTTTATGCTAGATTGAATTGCAAATTTGTGACCGCTTCTATGTACATTTGCGTTGTAATTTTCATAATATTCAATGCTGGAGTAAATTACTTTTTGGGGTTTTTGAGAGGTTGCTGCGTTGTCAAAATAAATTATAGGCTTATTATTAAACTGTTTATTTAAAATAGGAAAATCTTTTCTTAAAAGCTTGACTTTTTCTGCATTGCTTTTTATTTGTTTGAAATCCATAATTTTTACAATTTCCTTTGGTTTGTTTTTTCGTTTTTAATTATTATAGCATTGTTTTGAATTTTACAAAAAAAGTTTAAAATGATTATTAATTAGTAATCATTTTTTTTTGAAATTGAGATTTTTTTTATATAAATTTTGTTTATTGGCTATGTTTTTTGATTATGATATACTCGTTTATATGAAAGAAGTAATTTATAGGTTTGAAAAAACCGAAGATTATAAATTAGTTCCTGTTAATAATATTTATGGGAATGTAACTAATACAGGGGAGATTTTTTGTGATCTTGTTTTCGAGTCTACAGAGATTTCTGAGGAGATTGCTTACACAAAAACCAAAGAAGGTGTTTTAGAAGAGGCTTCAAAAGAATTAAAACGCGGAGAAGAGGGTAAAATAGTATTAATCAACTCTTTTATAGGAATTTCTATTACAAAGACTACTGCTAGGAATATTGCTTATTGGCTTTTAAAAAAAGTTGATGAATTAGAAGATAATGAATAGTAAAACATCTGAAGATAGAATTAAAATTTATTTATCAAAACTTAGGAAACATAGAAATAAAGTTTTAAGCAAAAAGAGTATTAAAAATATCATTGAAATATCAGATATTTCTGATAATGATATTGAAAATATTGGACTTCATTTTAGAAGATCTTATGCGAGAGTTAAAAGATTTTTTGATATGGGTAAGATAGATGTTGCTTTTAGAGAGCTTGAATCTATTTATTTTTATTCTCTTCACGATAAATCAATGTTTAGTTTATTTTTTTTTCTTTTTAAAGAGATTACTGATAAAGTAAATACTAAAGAATCTAAAAAAAAAATGATCCATGTAAGTTTACAAGCAAAAGAATTTGGGATAAGAAATGATTTAGATTTAATCGACTATTATGAATTTAAAAAATCTAAGAATAGAATGTTAATATTGACTTTGAGTTCTATTTTGATATTTTTTATTTCTTTGATTACTTACAGATCTTTTAAGAGTTTCGTTAGTGTAAATGGAAATGGTAAAATGGCTTTAAAAGAAAAATCTACTCCTTATTCTGTATCACAAGGTCTTCCCCCCATTACTATGGCTACGGATTTAGTAGTCGAAGCCGTCAATCTTATTTCACATCCCAAAGACTCATATTATATAGAAATAGAGGATGCTAAAGTTTTAGTTTTTGAAGATGCGCATTTGTATCAGCTTAAAGCTGGAGTTGTATCAACAACACATCCTGTTAAAAAAATTTCTTATAAAGTGACAGTTTATGATGATCTTGGTAAATCTGTGTTTAATCAGGTTTTTGCCAAAGAAAGTGATTTTTTTGCGAAATGGGGTAAAAATGTTTACATTCCAATTGATGTTATATCAAGTATACCAAGAGCTATTGATGTTAATCCTAAAAAAATAGTATTAGATATTATTGAGGTTGATTTTTTTAAGGATGTTGATGATAAAATTGGTGTAAATCTTGACTCAGATTCTTTTATATTAAAATTTAAATATATTGGAAATTATTTTAAAAAGTCTTTTGGGATTTGTAAGGCAAATACCGTGATAGAAGTTTTCAATTCTTCAAAAGATGTTGTTAAAAATTTAGAGATTGAAATTGATTATATTGATAAGGAAGGTAGAATTATTAGGTCTTTGAGACGCAAATTAATCTCTTCTGCGAATTCTTTTTTAAAATCTAAATCCAAACAGAGTTTTACAATTAGTACGATTTTTCCAAATGAGATTTATCCTACAATTGAAAATGATTTTTCATCTATTAAAATTTATAATGTGATAATTAAATAGAGCTTTAAACTATCTCAAAATTTCTTTTTCTTTTAGATTTGAGACAATGTTAAGCGGAATCATTGTAGTTAAGATGTTTATTAATATATATAAACCAAGAAGTGTTAAGCTAAAGCTCAAGCTTAAATGTATTTGAAATTCAGATACGTAATATTCTGAGTTTAATATTTCAGAATTTTCTTCTCCAAATATTTTTAAAAAAAAGTTTAAAACATTATCAACAAAGTTTATTAAATAAGATATTTTAAGTGTTAAATAATTTCCAATTATTATTCCAATTCCACAAAAGGTGGTGCTTAATGTGAGTGATATCAAAAGAAATATTATTTTTATGTTTAAATTATTCATTCCAATTGATTTTAGTATTGCAATTTTCTTTTTATTTTCAAAAATAAGCATTGAAAGGGACGAAGATATATTAATGCTTGCAAATATTATAATCAAAGCCATAATGAATATTAAAAGTTTTTTACTTATATCTAGATTATTGTATTTATTTAAGTAAAGTTCATAAAATGTTTTTATTTGAAATTCTTGAAATTCAGTTTTTAAATTCTGTTTCAAAATTTCATTGTTTTTTATGGAATGGAAATTTGTTTTAAGTCCAACTATGTTTTTAGAAAACTTTTTTGACATTAAATTTTCGTTTTCAAAAGAAATTAACACTAAATTATTATCAATATCCTTTAGTCCGGTTTCAATTATTCCTGAGATATTAAACTTTTTTATTCTTGGCATTATTTTATTGTTTTTTGTATTTGGAATCAAAATGTCAATTTTTTCATTGAGATTTAAATTAAGTTTATTTTTTATTTGATTTGAAATGAGTATAGAATCCTTTTTTAAATTTTTAGTACCTTTTATTAATTTTATTGATTTGTTTTCCAATATGAATTCATTTTCTATTGCTCTTATTAGTACACCTTGTTTTTTATTATTTCCAATAATTCCATAAGTTCTTTTCTCAAAAAAATAATTTAAATTCTTGTAATTATATTTTTTTTTAAATGAGATTAATCTATCTTTTAGTTGACGAGTTTTGTTTATGTCATTATATTCTATTTGCGTAGAAAATCCTTCACTTTCAATATATTTATTAATAGTAGAAGTCATAATATTACTAGACATATAGTAGACAATAATTAATGGGATCATTACTAAACTTAATGATATTCCAGAACCTATTAAAGCTATTTTGTTTGTTGAATTTTTAAAAATTAAATACGCAATTTTTGTAATTTCTGTTAGTTTTAAAAGCATCATAGTTTTTTTAATGTCCTATCTTTGAATTCATATTTTGAATCTGCTTTGTTTGCAAATTGAGGGTTATGACTAACTAGTATTAAGGTTTTTTTAAAATTTTTTGCTGTATTGATAAGAAGATTTTCTACAGTTTTAGCTGTATTTAAGTCTAAATTTCCTGTAGGTTCATCACACAAGATTATATTAGGTTCATTGATTAACGCTCTAGCAATAGCAACCCTTTGCGATTCGCCCCCCGAGAGTTCTGAAGGGTAATGTTTTGCTCTGTTTTCTATTTTTAGTATTTTCATTAGATTTAAAGCTTTTTTATTTATTGTTTCTTTTGTTTCTTGTCCTGAGATAATTTTGGGTAAAATTATATTTTCAATTACATTAAACTCATTTATTAAATTATAATTTTGGAATACTAAACCTATTTGTTTGTTTTTATACAAACTTAATGTTTTTTCATTAGCATTTTTCAAAAATATTCCACACGATATTATTTCTCCAGAATCTATTTTATCAATTCCTGAAATCATATTAAAAAGAGTTGATTTTCCGCAGCCACTTTTTCCTTGGATTGAAATAAATTCACCTTTTTTTACAGTTAAGTTTAAATTTTCTATTACTTGAATTTTTGTTTTATTTTTTTTGTAGGCTTTGCAAAGATTTTTTATTATTAATATATTTTCCATTTTAAGATCCATTTATAGTTTCAATGTTTTTTTGACTTCCAATTTTTTTTGTTGCTTTCATACTTGAATATATTGTAGAAAAGCATGCAAAGCAGAAAGTAAATGCTAAATCGCTTAAAAATAATTTAGGAGTAATTATATTTTTTACTATTTGTATTTTAATGCTGTCTATTTTTAAATCAAATATTTGGTTTAAAAAATTTATTGAAGTATTTACCAGATTGTCAATTATTTTTAAAATTTCATTTATATTCAAAGAAATTGAAATTCCTAGTATCAAACCAATAAGTCCCCCTATGGTGCAGATTATTATTGAGTGAATAATAAAAATTTGCTTTATTTTTTTTATTCTAAGGCCCATGGCTAATAGTATTAAAATAGCTTTATTTTTGTTTATTATTATTCTTTTTTGTAGATAATATGAATTAACGGCAATAACAATAAAAATGCTTGCTAAAATAATTAACATTGTATTTCGTTCTATTTTTAATGTTTTATAGAATTCTTTATTGTATTCGTTCCAAGTTTTTACTTTGATTTGTGGATTAATAGCTTTGATCTTTTCAATTAATTTGTTGCTTGGATTTAAATTTTTTGTTTTTATTTGGTAATTAATGCTAGAATTATGTAGAATTTTATTTTTAATAAAATAGTCTATATTCATAAAAATTAAAGCTTCATTTATTTTTGCATAATTACTTTTGAAAATTGATTTTATTTTAAAGTTTTTTATATCATTTTCTAATGATATAAAGTTTTTTATCTCATCCGTGATTATTAATCCCAGGTAGTCATTTTCGAATAAGTTGAAATTGTAAGAGAGTACATTTCCGATAATGATTTCATTGTCTTTAAGATCCAGTTCAGTCTTGTCAAGTCCTGTAAATGAAATAAAATTTTGGTCTTTTTTAAGATCTTTAATATCAATTGCAATGATATTTAAAATAGTTGGATAATAATAATTTTGAATTCCAATGCCTTGTGTTTCGTACATTTTATTTATATGGTTTATTCCCTTAATTTTTTTAATTTCTAGGAGTTCTTCTTGTGTAAGTTCATTTTCTATTTTTAAATTCCCACTTTCTACATTTGTAATGCTAAGAAAAAAATCGTTTTGAAAACCATTCATGATTGATATTGTTAGGATAATTATTATTTCACCTAAAGTAATGCTTAATATTATTACAATTGTAAGAGCTAGGCTATTTTTTTCTTCTAATATTAATTTTTTAAGCAAAAAATTTTTTATACCCATTTAATTTGTTCCTATTGGTTTTTCTTCGGTGACTTTCCCATTTTTGTGTTTTACTCTAAGAGCAGGTTTTTTATTGTAGTATATTTCTTCTTCATATTCATTATCGTTGTGGTATTCGGTTTTTAGATAAATTATATCGTTTTCATAAATTTTTTTGCTTTTTAATTGATTGTCTTGGCTATATTCATATTCAATTTTAGTATTGGTATATTTGTCTTTATCCTTTTCTTTAATGTTTTGAAGAATTATCATATCAGATGAGTTGTATTGAAAATCATTTATTTTTATAAGTTCATTATTTTTATATATTTCTTCTTTAATTAAATTGTTTCCTTGATAGGTAGATATGATTTTTGTATTTTCTTCTTCAAAAATATTTACTGTTTTTTGTTCATCTAGATATTGGTTTTTTTCTTTAGATTTTATTTTATTATTAACAATGATTGTACTGTCTAAATTTCTTTTTTTGTCGTCATATTTTATTACTTTTGTTGTTAATTTTTTAATGTCAAAATATGTAGATTTTATGTCGCCATTAATTCCATAGTTCCAAATTTGAAAATCCGATCCTGTTATTTTTAGCAATTTACCATTTTCATCTTTAAAATAATATATTGATTTTGGTTTTTGGTTTTTGGTTTTTAAATTTTTGGATATTAAGTTGCCGTTTTCATAAAAGTAATTTACTGTTTCAAGAATTTTTCCTTTATTGTCATATTCAATTTCTTGTATTTTATTATTTAAATTGTCGTAAATTTCTTCTTTTATTTTTGTATCTTTTGTATCATAATATGTGATTTTTCTTGTGTTTTCTATGATTTGAATTGTCTTGTATTTTATTAAATTAGTTTCTTTATATAAGTAGAATTTTTCGATATCATCAATAAAATGATACTCAATGTAAAATCCGGTTTTGGGGGTTTCGGTTAATTTTTGGTATTTATTAAAAAATGCATCAGATGCAAAATAGCTTTTTGAATAAATAATTTGTGGTATAAATAGAAGAAGTATTAATTGGTTTTTTTTCATAGCAATTTATTAAGATATTCATTGATATCAAATTCTTTAATGTCTTCTAGTTTTTCTCCAAATGTAGTAAAGTATATAGGTTTTTCAAGAATTTTTGAAATATTTATTATTGTACCTGCTCTGGAGGATGAATCAAGTTTGGTGATTATTATTCCGTCTATTTCTATTGATTTATTAAAAATTTCTGCTTGGCTATTTGTATTTTTTCCAATAGTAGAATCGATTACAAGTATTTTTTGATAATTTATATTGGTATTTTTTACTTGCTTTAATATTACATTGTTTATTTTTTGAAGCTCTTTTATTAAATTTTCTTTATTTTGCAATCTTCCAGCTGTGTCAATGATTAATGCATCGTAATTTTTAAGCTTAGCGCTTGAGATGCTGTCGAATATCACAGCTGATGGATCGCTTCCTTGGTTTTGAGATATTATTTTTACTCCGATTTGTTCCCCATAAATTTTCATTTGTTCAATTGCGGCTGCTCTGAATGTATCAGCAGCTGATATTAATATATTTTTACCTTCATTTTTTAATTTATTTGCTAGTTTTGCTATGCTTGATGTTTTTCCAATCCCATTTATGCCAACTATTAACAAAATGTTTAATTTATTATTTTCTAGAGTAAATTTTTTTGTGTTGATATAATCACTTAAAAGTTCTTTTAGTTTTTCAATAATAGTTTTTTCGGTTTTATTTTTTTCTTTTGTTAATTTGTTTATTATTTCTATTACAATCTCATTATTAATGTCTGATTCTAATAAAATGTCTTCTAAATTTTCAAGAATGTTTTCTTGTTCTCTGCTTTTAAATAAATTTTTTATTTTTTCAAAAATGCCCAAAAGTTTGTTCTCCCATTTTATTTCTAATTGCTAAATCTATTCTCCCAGATTTGCTTCTTTAATATATTCTACCAAATGAGTTATTAATGAAATAAAGCTACCAATAGTTAAAGTGATGCCTGTTCCAAATAGAAATGTTGCAGTCATTTGTTCTGCTTTTGCCACATAAACATCTTCAGCTGTTAATTTTTTATTGATAAAGTGATTGCCAGTTATTTTATAAAGTGCTTCTGCATTGTTAAGTAATGTTCCTGCAAAAATGGTTCCTATTGTGCTTAATGTGAAAACAGCCAAATTAACATAAAATTTATCTCTTGTATTGCTAAGTCTATTTTTACTAGTCTTTATCATTTCTATTTCTACTTGATCTTCTTCTTTATTTATTAACTTGAATTTATCTTTATATCCTTCAGATTTAAGCAAAATGATGTCTTGATTTTCTGGTTTTTCAATTTCAATTGGGGTTTCTCCCATAAATATGCCTTTTTTGAAAACTTTAGATTTTACATTGCTTGTAATCTCTACTTTTTTAGAGATTGTTCTTTTTAGGTCAATATTTAATGTTATTGAATCTGCATTTTTTACCTTTTTTTTAATAGAGTAGTTTTCGAAATTTGTACTTGTGATTTGTATTTCAATTTCTTTGTTTGGTATTTTAGAAATATCAAAAATATTATCGTAATAGATTCCTTTTGAAACAAATTTTTCATTAATATAGATTTTTGCATCTGGATTGTTTTTGACATTAATATTGATTTTTAAAAATTCTCTACCTAGTATTTCTTTTAAACTATGTGTTGTTATTGTTTCTGCAATTTCATTAACAGAAGATGATGTTTTAAATACTGCTTTTTTACTCTCAATTTTCTCAGGAGTGATGTTGCTAATTTCTAGCAAATAATAATTTTCTATTTTTTTTAGTTCAATATAGTTAATAAAAAATAATTCTTCTCTTATGCAAAATTCTTTATTTAAATTTGAGATGTTTGTTTGTTCTTCGATTTTTTTATATTTTACTTTTAATTTCTTTAAATTGTGAAAATATTCAGCAAATCTTTTTTTTTTGCTGTTAATATTTTGAATGTTTTTTTTAAGCGCATCAATTTTGGTTTTGGTGTCATGCTTTTCTTTTGCGGTTATTATGTTTTGAAGTTTTTTTTTATCCATTTCTTTTTTTAATTTGCTAATTTCAAGTTCTGTTTTTATTATATCTTGATTTATGTAAATATCTTCAATAATATTCTTGTCATCATTGGTTACAATATGTTCTGTTATTTTGTTATAGATTTTGTCCAATTGTTTTTCAATTCCCTTTTTAAGGTCAATATTTTCTTTTTTTGTATTAATGATATAGGAAAAGTTGTATTCGATATTACTTTGAGAATGTATTTTGTATATTGTAAATATTAGCAGCGGTATTACTAGTGTTAGTTTAAGCTTTTCCATTTTAAATACTCTTCTATGAAATTATCTATATTACCATCCATAACTGAAGTGGTGTTTGAATTTTCAAATTTTGTTCTGTGATCTTTTACTAAATTGTAAGGTTGAAATACGTAAGATCTTATTTGGTTGCCCCAAGAAATTTCTTTTTTTGTGTCTTGCTTGGATTTGTTTTTTTCATCCTCTTTATTCTTATAGTATTCGTAAAGTCTTGATTTTAAAACTTTCATTGCCATGTCTTTGTTTTTGTGTTGACTTCGGTCGCTTTGGGATTGAGTTACTATTCCTGTTTCAATGTGAGTTATTCTTACAGCAGAAGATGTTTTGTTGACGTGTTGTCCTCCGGCTCCTGATGCTCTGTATGTATCAATTCTTATATCTTCTGGTTTGATTATTATTTCTATTTTTTCGTCAATAACAGGGTCAACAAATACTGAGGCAAAAGAGGTATGTCTTTTTTTAGCAGCATCAAACGGAGAAATTCTTATAAGACGATGTATTCCGACCTCACTTTTTAACAGCCCATAGGCGTACTCGCCTTTAATTTCTATTGTAACAGATTTGATTCCACCTTCTGCTTCAAGCAGATCAATAAGTTCTGTTTTGTATTTTTTCCTCTCAGCATATCTTGAATACATTCTGTAAAGCATTGCAACCCAATCACATGCTTCAGTGCCTCCAGCGCCAGAATGAATAGTTAAAAAAGCTCCGTTTGCGTCAAGCTCTTCTTTAAAGTAAGAAATTGTTAGTAAATCTTTGTATTGTTTTTCAAGCACATTAAATTCGATTTCCAAGCTGTTAATATCTTTTTCATTTTCAATAATTTCACAAAGATCATCCAAGTCTTTGATTTTGTTGATTAGCTCTACCCACGGATCAACTTTGTTTTTTAAAATGCTTTGAGCTTTGATAACTTCTTGAGCTTTTTTAGGATCATTCCAAAAATTTTTTTGGTTTATTTCTTTTTCATATTTTTCGATTTTAGCTTGAATTTCTTTTTTGTCAAAGCTTCCTCCAAATGTCTTCGGCTTGCTCAAGCAGTATATTTATTTTTTCTTTCATTTTTATTTCTCGCTAGTATTAATTGTATATTAATATAATTATATTTGGAATTAAAGATAAAATAAACATTATAAAAAAATATATTGGTTCATTTTCTAATATTTTGATTTTTGGGTTTTTATCAAAGTTTTTTTTTATTGCTGTTATTAATATTAAAGCTATTAGTATGCCAAGTGCGGACAGAATAAGTATTTCTAATCCTTCAAAAAATCCGTTGTTTTTATCAAGTGCAAAAAATGTTATTGCAATTAAGCTGCTGTTTGAAAGCATAAAATCGTTTGAATAATTTGATTTTTTATTGTAAACAATAAATATATCATTTAAAACTTTAAATAATAATATCAACATGTAAATTAAAGTTGTATAAAAAATTGGCATTAAGAACAATAAATTGTTATTTGCAAGTAGTTTATAAAAATAAAATGACATTGAATATATTAACAAAGAGGCAACCGTTATTGTAACATATTTTCTTATCAATATTGCATTATTTTTTATTTTTATATCCTCAAATCCAACAAAGTGTATTAAGGTTAGGTTGTTAATAATCAAGCATGTGATCAAATCATTAGTCATAATTTTATTATATCCTTTTCATTTTCAAAAGGGGTTTTGAGAGCTTTTTCTTTATTTATTTTCCAAAAATGTATTATTTTTTTAATTTTAAAGGTCAAACTGTATTTTTTTATTAGGTTTGAGCTTATTTGTAAAACAAAAATAGATATTATGGCCGATAAAGTTTCAAAAGGAATATAGCTTAATATTGAAAAGTATATAAATGCTAATAGTGATCCGTAGAGTATTTGCTCAAATTGGAAATGAGGTGCTACTTGTATTTCTGTTGCTATTGTAAATATTAAAAGCATTGGTATTGGAGAAATAAGTAATGTTAACATATCTGAGCTGATGTGGCTTAGAATTCCTATATTATGCATTATGTATGAAATCGTCATTAAACTTATGTAAAATGACAATGGTATTAATTTGTTAATTATATATTTACCAACTATTAATAATAGTCCAAAATAAAGCAAGATTGGAGATATTTTTTTTTCATTATTAATTCCTAAAAGACTTTCAATATGAAATCTTGTGACAATTATATTGAAAATGGAAAAAATGTTTTTATTTACGAAGTTTTCAATTGCATCGATTTTTTTGTTTTCATACCTTGTTAAGGTATTTAAACTTTTTAGATTTTTTATGTTTGGATTTGTGTCAATTATTTCATTCCAGGTTGGAATTATTGATGTTGAGTTTTTAAGCGATTCTTGATAGGTTTGCTTAAAACTTAGTGGAAAATTTAATACAAAAAATATAAAAGAAATTAATATAGGATTTGCCAAAAATGCTGATAGCCTGGAAAAGTAAAAGAATACTAAAAAGGTAAATAATAAGGAGGTTATCTTTAGTGCAATTTCTAAATTTAAAGGCAATATAATGCTTATCATTAAGGCATTGTAAATAAAAAAAGACAAGCATTTGTAATTAATTTTTAGCATTATTGGTATGTAAATTGCCATACTAATAAATATTAACAGCAAAGTGTCTATCATGAATTTTGTGTTATTTAGGAAAGAAAATATTAGACTAGGCAATAATGATAGTATAATAGTAAAGTATATGTCTTTTAAATTGTTTTCAGTATATATTACCCCATTTATTAGATTTTCATTTAGAATTTTGCCTTTAATTTCTGTTTGAACTTTATGTATTTCTTCTTCTACTTCTTTGTCTGTATATTTAAATATTTTTAATTTACCGCTATCATCTTTTTTTTCATTCTTTAAGTATGAAAAAATAATATTTTCCATTTGCAATGGGGAAAAGCTAGATACAAACAATGCTCTAATTTTGTCATATATTGATTTTTTCTTTAATATGGTTAGGCTATAAATATCTCTTGTTATTGGTATGTTTAATGTTTCAATTTTTATTTTGTTGGTTGGGTTGTTTAAAAAAATTTCATATTTTTTTGTGTCAATTTTTTCATTTATTATTTGGCTGAAAGAAGTTCCAATTTTTACTTTAAGTATTCTACTTTTTATTTTTTTATTTCCATTTATAGCTACAAATTTTTCTTTATAAGGATTGTTATTTTTTATAACAAGATTTGTGTTATATAGATCTTCAATATTTGCTAATAAAATATTGTTGTGGGGGTTTATATCATTTTTTGTGTTTTTATTGTTGTATAAAAAGTGCATTATCATTTCATGATTTGTATAAGGATATTCATTTTCTAAAGATTTAATTTTTATTTTTTTGTTTTTAAAAATACTCAATTTTTCTAATTCTTTTTTAAGTTTTTCTTTATTTGATATTATTGTTACTTCTTTGAATTTAAATATTTTGTCGATTATTTGGAATCCCGAAAGAATATCTTCTAATTTTTCCGCCATCAGTGCTTCTGAAATATTTGTAAACACATCTTTTCCGTTTGTTAATAAAATCATTTTGTCTATTTTTTTACATTTGTTTATGAATTGAAATAAAGAATTCTCGTTAAACCAAGGAATTCCTAGTTGAATTAATTTTGCTAGGGTTTTTTCTCTTGAGCTTTCATCTTCTATTAGGGCTTTTTCGGTTTTTATTTTTCCTTGAAATTTGATTAATACTGATTTTAATTTTTTTCCATCTGGAAGGTTGGCTGTGTATATTTTTTCTACTATTCCAGATATTGGTGAATATGTGTATAGTTCTATGTTAGAATTTTTTGATAAAATTTGATTTTCTTCTATTTTTTGTTTTTCAATTATATATACTACAGATTTTGAATTTTCTGTTTCAAGGGGTATTAGAGCATATTCAGGTATTTGAATCTCGTCAATGTTTATTTCGTATTTATTATATTTTTTAAAAATTGTTTTTATTTTTTCTAACTCTAGCATTAGCTATTTATCCTTGAATGTATTTTTTATAGGTTTTTTCATTTATGTTTAAAAGAATTGTAAATCTTATTGCTTTAAATAGAAATAGCAATACAAAGAAAGGCAAAGAGAATAAGAAGAGCATTTTGTAATTTTTTTTGTCTATGTTGATATTATTCTTGTTTTCTTTATATATTAAGATTGGATTTTTATTTTTTAAAAACAGACTTGAAAGATCTTTTTTAAGGGTTTCGTCAATAAATGATCTGTTTACTTCATAAACAGTTTTAGAATTAATTTCTATCTTGTCGTTTTTGATTTCAAAGTAATTTTCTTTTATATCTTTAGGAATTTTTCCATATTTAGCGGTAATATTGTACTTTAGTTCGTTTTGATAAATGATATGGGATAGGTATCCCACAATATTGGGTATGTTCTTATTATATCCTAGCATTATATAAATATTATTAGGATTTAAATAATCAAAATAGTTTAACTTTTTACTGTAAAGGTAGTTGATTTTTTTATAAGAGTTTAGCATGTAGCTTGAATAGGCGAATGGTATTAATGAGAATGTAAATAGCAGTAGATGTATTACTATTTTAAATTTTAAAGCTTTTTTTTCTTCTTTTGTTCTCTCTTTAATTTCGATCGGGAATAAAAATGTATCTTTAAAGTTGCTTTCTGTTTTAATCCAGCTGAAGATTAGGAAAATACAAAGGGTTGGTATTGCAACAAATGCAATCAAAGTTGGATCAATATTTGTAGTAAAAAAGGTTGCAATTATAACGAAATATAGAGTTGCGAATATAAACAAAAATAATAAGTGCTTGATTTTTGTTATTAGTGTTAAAAAATTTATTTCTTTTAAATATATTTTATTGTAATTTTTGTTAAAATTATTGATTATTAAATATAACAAATAAGAGAGAACTGTAAATGGATAAAAATACATTATTTCTTTGCTTATTACAAAAGTAAGTGATGAAATTAATAGAAAAATTAAAGTAAATATAGAGTTTTTTGGGTCTAGAAAAATTAATAAAATTATTGTGATTGAAAATATTATGCTCGAAATGAAATTAATTTTTGTTTTGTAGTCAAGAGAATGCATGTCAACATTGATATTGAGATCTTTTTTTAGTTTTTTAAAATTTATAGTTTTAAACCTGTTTTCAACATATAGAAGTTTTTTATCTTCTACGTTGAAAAGATTGGGGAGTTTTTTTAAAAATATATTTTTCCTCAGGTCAAGATTGTTGAGTTTATTTATTTCATTTATTGTGATTTTTTTATTTTCGGGAAAGTCTAAAATGTCAATTTTTGTTGTATATTCTGAGATTGTTTTATATCCTAGTGAATTTATATATTCATTAGCAGTTTTTAGATCGGCTTCATTTGTAAAATATAATGGGTTGTAATCCCCAAACTGAGCTACATTGCAGGAATTGATAAGTGGTATTGTTGTAATTAAACATAAAAAACTTAAAAAACGAACCATTTATTTTTTCCCTGTTTTATAAATAGCATACAATATATGCGGAGGCTATTCCTATTATTATGCCTGTTAAAACTTCTTTTTTTTTGTGCCCTTTGACCACTTTTATTTTTGTTGTGTCAATTTTTATTTCTTTTTTTAATTTTTCTGATAATGCATTCAAATATTCTGCCTGAACCCCAGACATATATCTTACGCCAAAAGAATCTCTTATTGTAATAAGGGCAAAGGCAAGAGCTATTATAAAATTTGTACCTACTCCTTCAGTTAGTGCAATTGAGGTTGAAAGAGCGGTGACTGTTGATGAATGACTGCTTGGCATGCCCCCCGTTTCTAAAAAGATTTTTTTTAAAAGATGTGTTGGAGTTAGCTTTAGCTTTCTTGTTTTTACGGTTTGTATACCATATTTAATTATTTGAGCAGAAATTCCTGATACAAGACAAGATAAAAAAAGATCATTGGTAAGCAATGCCCTTATCATTATTAAACCTCCTTTTATATTGCGAATTTACCAGCTTTTATTATTATGTATTCTTTTCCATTTTTGCCCACACCAATAACATCCAAGTCATTGCTTCCAATCATTAAATCTGTATGTATTAATGAAACGTTGCATCCGTAATTTAGTTTATCGGTGTCGGTTTTTAAATCCCCTTCGTTGCTTAAACAAGATGGATATGCTGCTCCGAGTGCTATGTGGCAACTTGCATTCTCATCGTATAATGTGCTGTAAAAAATAAGATTGCTTTGATAAATAGGAGAACTACTATCAACTAGTGCTACTTCTCCTATATATTTTGCTTGAATGTCGGTTTCAATATGTGATTTTAATATTTCTTTTTGTTTCTCATCATTGCAGCCAAAGTCAACTACTTTTCCATTTTCAAATTTTAACCATATCCCAGATATTAGTGTTCCAAGCACCATGACAGGACGGGTGGCGTACACAATGCCTTGTGTTTTTTTATAGTTTGGAGTTGTAAAAACCTCTTCTGTTGGTATATTAGCATTAAATTCTATTTCTGTTTCTTTAATTTTCTCGCTTCCACCTGTCCATAGAGAAGTTTCAAGCAAATATACTTCCAAGTTTGTTTTTTCGTTTTTAAAAATTACCTTTTCTAGGTTAAGTTCATTTAATATTTTACATCTTTTGTGAAGTTTTTCTCCATGGGATTCCCACTCTTTTATTGGATTTTCCTTATCAAGTAACAATATTCTCTTTTGTACTTCGAAAAATTCTTCTAAAGTTTTATTTCCTTCTTTTTTATTTAAAACTTTGGAAGCCCATTTTGGACCTGGTGAACAAACAACACACCAGGCTATTTCGTTGCTCATTATTGCTTGTGATAAGGTTTTGCTCGCTAGATTTAATGCTTTTTGATAAATTGACATTTTTTGACCTATGCTATCTTTTAAGTCTTCAAAATTTTCTGTATCATCGACATTTATTCTTGCCCATTTATCTTGAACCATTTCCTCTAAAAAGCTTTTTTCGGCATTTGGAATAAATTCCAAGTTTTTTTCTTGTGAAAATTTTAATCTTGATTTTAAAATATTAATATCTTTAATATTTAGCTTGACATACTTAGCTCCATATTCATAAGCTTTTTTTGCTAATATTTGCAAAAAATTGTAATTTTCGATTGAACCTTGAATTAAAACACATTGATTTTTTTGCAAATTAATTCCCTTTAAAATTATAAGTTCTGCGTATTTTATTAAATCTTTCTCCATTTATTCCTCCTAAATAGGTTCTTCTAAAACATTCTCATTAATATAATTTGCAACAGCTTCTTCGTCATTTGTTCCTATTACTTCTAAGTAAGGTAGCATTGTTTTTAATCTATAATTTGCATTTCCCATTAGTAATCCTTTTTTTACATTTTCTAGCATATCAGTATCATTAAATCCATCGCCGAAAGCTATGGTTTCGCTTAAATCAATATTAATAGTTTTAAGAACCTCTTTTAATGCTTTTCCTTTTGAAACTTTGTGGTCTACAATTTCTAGCGAATTTGGAGTAGAAAGGTATGCATTTATTTCTCCTTTGTATTTGTCTAAAATCATAGCTTCATATTCTATTAGGCTTTCTTCTCTGCCAGCTAATATTATTTTTGCAACATTTTCAAAATTTTTAAACTCGTTAAAGTCTTTAATTTCTTGAATTTTATTAATTGGACTAATTATTTCATGTCTGAAGGCATTAGATTCTTTTTTAAATTTTTGGCATTGATCGATTGCAATTTTAGTCTTGATGTCAATATTTAATTGGTCGTCGTATTGATCTGCTTTATGTAAAAAATGAGGTATGTGACTAAACTTTTCGTCTCTTAAATTTAAAATCTTTTTTACCACTTCAGGAGATAAATTATGACTTTTTATCAATTCCCATTTTTGGTTGTAAACTTTTGCTCCGTTTAATGTAATGAAAAATGAAACTTGCAGTTGATCTATTTTTTTTGTAATTTGAATAATTTCGTTCTTGCTTCTTCCTGTTGCTATTATGAATTTCTTTTTTTCTTTTGTTAATTTTTTAATTACAAGTTCTGTAAAGGCTCCAATATAGCTTTTTGATAGCAAAAGAGTGCCATCAAGATCAGATGCAACTGCTTTAATATTTTTCATATTTTATCCTTTAGGGGTTAATTTCAAGCTAAATTATATCAAATAATTTTTTTTTTTTAAATTGATAATTATTTGGTATACTGGTATTAATAGATTTTATAAAGGGTATTTTTTTGGATATTAATAAAAGATTAGATTTGCTTAGAGATCATATGAGGGAAAATGGAGTTGATGCTTATTTGGTGGCAGGATATGATCCCCATTTTAGTGAATATTCTCATGAAAGGTATAGTACTCGCAAGTTTATTACAGGCTTTTCTGGTAGTTTTGGTACGGTAATTGTAACATTATCCAAAGCAGTTCTTTTCACGGATGGTAGGTATTTTTTACAGGCAGATCAAGAACTTGAAGGAACTGAAGTTACATTAATAAAGCTTGGGGTAAAAGGATTTCCTGATGTTTTTACGTATATAAATCTAAATTTACAAGGATTAAAGCTTGGAATTTATTCTGATGAGATTAGTATAAAGTTTTATAAAGAGTTGTGTGAAAAATGCAAAAATACAAATATCAAGGTTTTAAATCAAGATCTAATTGATTTAATTTGGAAATCTAGACCTCAGCTTGAGTTTAGTTATATAGTTGAATTGATTGATGTTGAGAAAAATAATAAAAGAGCTGAAAAGATTAAATCTATTTGTTTGATCTTAGAAAAAAATTTGGCAGATTTTTATGTTATTACTGCTCTTGATGAGATTGCTTGGATATTGAATTTAAGAGGGTCAGATGTCAAAAAGTCAGCATTGTTTTATTCGTTTCTTTTAATATCTAGGAATGAAGATCAAAAAAACGTTCTTTTTATTGATACAAAAAAACTTGATTTGGGGCTTAAAGAAACACTTGGAATGGAGAATTTTAAAATAGAGCCTTATAGTGATTTTTACTGTTTTCTAGATCGAATAAAACACGAGGGAAAATTTTTTGTTTCATTTTATACCAATGTCAAGGTTTTAAAAGTTCTTGGTGAGGCTAATATCGTTTTTGGAGAGAGTATTATAAGCAACCTTAAGGCAGTAAAAACCGATTATGAAATTCTTAAGATGAAAGAAGCGCATATTATTGATGCTATTGGTTTGATTAAATTTTTACGTAAATTTAAAAGTCTAAGTAAGGTTGAATTAGCCGAATTAGATGAAATAGATATTTCTGATATGCTTTTGCATTTTAGGAAATTGAATAAACATTTTTTTAGTTCTAGCTTTGATTCGATAGTTGGTTTTAAAGAGAATGGAGCCCTCCCTCATTATAAGCCTAAAAAAGGTAAAAAAATAAATACCAAAGGTCTTATTTTGATTGATTCTGGAGGTTCGTATTTTGGACTTGGTACGACAGACGTTACAAGAGTTTTTCTAATAGAGAGTGCTTCTAGTGAAGAAAAGCGTGACTATACTTTGGTTCTTAAGGCTTTTATTAGTCTTGCTTCTTTAAAGTTTCCATATGGGTCTTCAGGGGCTTTTCTTGATGGAATTTGTAGATTGCCGCTTTTAAAAAATGAGTTGAATTTTATTCATGGCACTGGGCATGGTGTTGGGTTTTTTCTTAATGTTCACGAACTTCCAGTTTCGATTAGTCCTAATTCTAGTTATTTATTTAAAGGGTCTGAGGTGGTTTCAATTGAACCCGGTCTTTATCGAACATTTAGTCATGGAATAAGGATTGAAAATTTAGTTTTTGTAAGACAAGCTTTTACAAATGATTTTGGATCTTTTTTAGAGTTTGAGAATTTAACTCTTGTTCCTTTTGAAAAAGAATTGATAGTAAAAGAGATGCTCTCAGAAGATGAGTTAAATTATATCAATAATTATCATGAATGTGTGTTTTTAACTTTAAAAGAGTATTTTGATGATGAAGAGGAGTTGGAATTTTTAGCAAAGCTGACAAGTAAAATATGAGATTTATAATTACATTTTTAATGATTTTGAATCAAGGATTTTTAGACTTGTTTTCTTTTTCAGAAGATATTATTTTTGAGAGTTCTTACGATATTGCAATTAAAAAAGCTCAAAAATTGAATAAAAATGTTTTAATTTTGGTTGGCAGAGATATTAAAGAAAATTTAATAAAAGATTTTTTAAATTCTTTTAGGAATGATGAAATTATTCACACGGTATCTAAAAAAAATGTTCTTTTAGTTATAGATAAGGATAATGAAATTTTTAATAAAATCAATCTACAAAAAAGTCCAACTATTTTTTTTGTAGATTCTAAGAATGAGCAAATAAAGGTGGCTTATACAGGAACTGCTTTAAACAGTATTCAATTTGATAAGGATTTTTTAAGCTATGTTATGGGGGCTATAAAATCAACAAGTATTTTAAAAAAGCAAAAAAATTATGAAATTAATACTCTTGATGAGAGAATTTTTTTTTACAAAACATTAAAAGGTGATTGGCGATTAAAGTTTAATGGTAAGGACAGAAAGCTTGATCTTTTTGATACAAACCTTAAAGAATTTTTGGTTTTTAAAGATATTGATGAAAACAAGCTTTATGCTATTCCTAAGTCTAGGACCGGTAATATTTATTTTTCATTATTAGGAAATGAGGAGTGGAAGCTTTTTGGAAAAATAAAATAAGTCTTTTTTTGTTTGAAAGGGGGGATGAGTTTTTATGGAAATGGTATTTTATCCTAATGATTTACTTCGTGTTAAGACAAAACAAATTGATAATATTGATAATAAGATTAGAGATTATGCAAAAAAGATGATAGAATTAATGGATATTAGTAGTGGAGTTGGACTTGCTGCTCCCCAGGTAGGCCTTGATTTGTCACTTTTTGTAGTTAGAGAGAATAAAATGGCAAAGCCTTTGGTTTTTATTAATCCTTTAATCACAGAAACTTCCTATGAGCTTAATTCTTATAAAGAAGGGTGTTTAAGTATACCGGGAGTTTATTATGATTTAATGAGACCCAAGACTATTGTGGTAAATTTTTATGATGAGAATGGAAAATCTTTTACTATAGAAAATTCTGATTTTTTGGCAAGAATTATTCAACATGAAATGGATCATTTGAATGGAGTTCTTTTTATTGATTATTACGAAGAAAGGATAAAAAAGAAATTATTAAAGCCTTATATGAAGGAAAGAGGTCTTAAGGCAAAATGAAAATATTTTTTGTAAGCTCTTCTTCTATTGCTTTAGAAGTTTTTAAGGAGATTGTAAGGCATTATGAAGTGGTGGGAGTTTTAACCTTGCCCGATAAGCCTAAAGGTAGAGGACAAAAATTAAGTCAAAATGTAATAAAGTTAGAGGCTGTTTCTAAGAATATTAAAGTTTTTGATTCTTTGGTTCTTGATGGTAATACATTAAGTTTAATTAAAGACCTGAATCCAGATTTAATGTTAGTTTTTTCTTATGGCAAGATTTTTAAAAAAGAATTTTTAGATATTTTCCCAAAGGGTTGTATTAATATTCATCCTTCTCTTTTGCCCAAATATAGAGGTGTTTCTCCTATTCAATCTGCAATTTTAAATGGCGATTGTGTTAGCGGTATTACTGTTCAGAGTATGGCTTTGGAAATGGATAGTGGGAATATTTTAGTGCAGAAAAATTTTAAAATAAAATCTTATGATACAAGCTATGATATTTCAAAACTTGTATCAAATCTTAGCCCAAGACTTGTTTTAGAAGCTTTGGAAAAAATTGGCAAGGGTTTTTTGGGAATTCCTCAAAAATCTAGTGAAGCCACTTTTTGTTCTTTTTTTAAAAAAGAATCGGGATTTATAGATTTTAATCTAAGTGCATTTGAGATTAAAAACAGAATTAATGCATGCAATCCTTGGCCACTTGCAAGAGCTAGGCTTCTTGATTATGGCGATATTATTTTTCATCGTGCTGATTTTTTGAAAATAGATTTATATAAAGAGAAAAAAGTAGGAGAAATTGTTGATTTTGATCCTGAAAAAGGATTATTTGTTAATACCGGGGAAGGGATTCTTTTGCTCTTAGAAATTCAAAGGCCCGGAAGAAGGGTTTTAGATTATAAGTCTTTTTATAATGGGAGCAGGCAGCTAATAGGACACGTGTTTTCTTCAATAAGAGGAGGGATATATTAGTTTTAATAATAATGACAATTTAGAAAATAAATTTTCTAATGGAAGTCAATTGTTGAAAAATGAATTAGATCTGATTCAGGGTGGCAGAAATTGTAATAATGAAATTTTGTCCAAAACCACAATCAAGGCATTGCTTTTGATTATTTTTGGATCTTTAATTATTTCTTTTACAATTTTCTTTATGGTTTTAGAAAATAAGGAGATTGTAGTTGTTCCAAATCTTTATTCTCTTACCATTGAAGATGCTATTATTGAATTACAGAGAAAAGAGTTGATTCCCCACATTGAATTTAAATTTTCTTCAAGTGCTCTTGACAAAGGAAAAGTGATAGAGCAGGGTACAAAACCAGGAACTGTTTTAAGGCATGGCAATAAGGTTATAATTTTTATTAGCAAGGGGGCTATAATAAACAGAGTTGATAGTTTTATTGGCAAAAATATTGACGATGTTACCATTAATTTAAAAGCTAATTCTTTTGATAATTCCAAATTACTTTATCATATTGTTGAGCCTCTTGAGGTTGAGAGTGAATTACCAAAAGGTATAATAATTCGTCAAAATCCATCACCAGGTACCCAAATATCAAGTTTAACAGATCTGCAATTTTTAATTAGTAAGGGTAAAGATCGTTTAGATAAACATGTTAAGAATTATATTGGAATTTATTATAAAGATGCGATTGTTTCTCTTTTGAATGATAGTATTAGCTTTGACATTAATTTGGTAAACACAGGCGATTTTGGAAATATTGTTTTTCAGTCTATTCCACCTGGAACTAAAATAAATGAGTCAGATAAAATTACAATTACTATTGCAAAGCCTAAGGTTGACAATAAAATTGTTTTTGGAATTTTGACTTATAAATTAAAACAACATCCATCTTATGTTGATGTATCTGTTAGGCTAAAAGGTTTAGATGGTGAAAATTCTTTAATTTATTCCTTCAAGTCAAAAGGAGGGTTGATTAAGTTGCCCTATGAAGTTTACAAAGGCTCTGCGATCGAACTTTATATTTATGATAAGCTTATCAATCAAACAGTTATAAATTGATTATGTTTAAATGGATTGATTTAAAATAATCAAAAAATTCCAACATAAAATCATATACTAATTAGTTTCAAGGCAGTAATAATAGATGCAGCAATTATTGCTGTTTCTGTTCTTAGGATGTTTGATGATATACTGCAAGGGGAAAAATTATATTGCATTATTAATTGTTTTTCTTTTTCTGTAAACCCTCTCTCAGAGCCCACAATAATGGTTGCATTATTTGCTTGCTCTATATTAATTAATTTTTTTTTGCTATTTTTTTCAAGCAATATTTTTATTTCAAAATTTTCTTGTTTAATATATTTAAGGCTGGCTTGCAAATTTTTCATAATTTTTATTTTTGGTAAGTACGTTATTCCCCCTTGCATTGCTCCAGCTATTAAATGTTTTTCATAATTATTGTTTTTAAAGATTTTAGAATTTAAATATGATTTTTCAGTAAGTTCGGTGTTAAAGAAAATTATTTCGTATATTCCAATGCTAGCAAGTTCTTTTATGATTCTCTTGGCAACAATTGGCCTTATTATTCCAATTAGTACACTTAAATTTTTTGGTTTATTAGATTCTTCTATTTTAAAGATTTTCTTGAAAAATAGTTTTTTATCTTTTTTATAAATGCAATGGTAAATGTTTTTTTCTCCAAGAATGCCAAATTTAAATTTATCGTTATCTTTTAATTTTAAGATTTTAACAAGATGTTCTGCTCTGGCGTCATTGAGCGAAATTCCTGTTTTAAATTCATTACAAGTTATTAACATTAGATTCATTTTTTATAATTCCTTATTATTAATATTGTATTTGTGATATAATTTTAAGTCGATAGGGGGGCATATAGGATATATGGCTATTTCTTTAACTAAAGAGGATTTTATTGCTAAAGTTTTTGATTATAAGAATAATAAAGAGTGGAGTTTTAAAGGCAATAGGCCTGCAATAATTGATTTTTATGCTGATTGGTGTGGGCCATGTAGAATGCTTTCGCCGATTTTTGAAAGACTTTCTAAAAAGTACGAGAATAGTATTGATTTTTACAAAGTAGATACGGACAAAGAACAAGATATTACTTCTGTTGTTGGAGTGAAAAGCCTTCCAACTATTTTTTTTATTCCTATTGATGGCAAACCGAAGGTTTCTGTTGGTTTTTTACAAGAAGATGCTTTTGAAAATATAATTAAGGATTTTTTTGGTTTTTAGTTTGCAAATTAAAATAATTTAATTTATAGCAATTGTATATTTGTAAGTTATATGTGGATTATTCTAAGGTATAGTTAATTTGTCCAAATTCGATTTGAATTTATTAGTAGAAAATATTAAATTTGAACATCTTAGTATTTTTTATGATTTTATTTTGTCTGTTTTAAATACTCTTTCTATTAGTGATTTTGAACTTTCAGTTATTCTTTGTGATAATGTTTATATACAAAAATTGAACAATAAATTTAGAAACAAGAACGAGCCAACCGATGTTCTTTCTTTTAATTATAATGAAGATAATGAAGTTAACGAAGGTTTAGTTGATGGTATAAATTATAAAATACAAGGAGATCTTATAATTTCTTTTGAATATTTAAAATTTAGTGCTCAAGAGTTTAATGTTGAAATTTATGAAGAACTTCAACGTGTCACTATTCATGGTATTTTACATTTAATGGGATATAAACATGAAACCAATGATTTTCAAAAGGAAGGTATGTTGATTCTTCAAGAAAATATCTTAAGAAAAAATAAAAGGGTATTTTAGATGTTGGGATTTTTTAATTTTAAAAACAAAAAGAAGAAAAAAGGAAGCCCCAAAAATGATCTTGAAGATAAGTCGAATATTGAGACTTCTTTGATAAAAAATTTCAATGCTCTTAAAGAGACCATTGTAAAAGAGATTATGATTCCCAGAATAGGGGTTATATTTGTTGATTATGCTAAGAGCAAAGACGAGCTTTTAAAGGTTGTAACATCTAGTAGCCATTCAAGATTTCCTGTATATCATGGTACTATTGACAATATTGTTGGGATAATTCATACAAGAGACATATTATTGCATATGTGTAAAAAAGATTTCTACGAAATAGATTTAAAAGATATTATGCGAAAGGTTATGTTTGTCCCTGAGAGCAAAAAAACAGACTCTCTTTTAAAAGAATTTCAAGAAAATCATGTTCATATTGCAATTGTAGTTGATGAGTATGGTGGAGTTTCAGGGCTTGTAACTCTTGAAGATATTCTTGAAGAGATAGTGGGCGACATTCAGGATGAATTTGACAATGAGCTTGATGAAATAGTTCGACTTGATGATGGGTCTTATCTTTGTGATGCTAGAATTTTAATAGAAGATTTAAATGAAAAGCTTAATTTAGATTTGCCAAATGGGGACTTTGATACCCTAGGTGGTTTCGTTTACGATCTTTTTGGGAGGATTCCTTTGAAAAATGAAAAGGTAGAATATGGCAATTTGATTTTTTCGATTAAAAATATGCATCAAAGAAATATTAAGGTGATAAAGATTTCCGAGAAGGAAGGTTTATGAATTTTAATCGATTTTTAATGTTATTCCTTTTTAATTTTGGTGTTCTGTTGGGCAGTGATACTACAGCATTAGGGCATTATCAAAAGGCTAATGAGTATTATTTATCTAAAAGGTATTATGATGCTATTGACGAGCTTGTTGAGGCCATAAAAATTAATCCCAATTATTATGAAGCTTATAAATTTATTGCATCAATTTATTATTCTCTTAAGATATATACTCAAGCACAATTTTTCATAGAAAAAGCTTATAAAATGTCTAACGAAGATATCGAGTATAAAATTCTTTATGCGAATATATTATTAAAAAATAATAAAATTGATCAAGCAAAAAAAATCTATTCTGAGGTTTTAATTAAACAGAGAAATAATATTGATGCTTTGGTTGGACTTGCTTCAATTTTTGAAAAAAATGGGTTATTTATAGCGGCTGCTAATTATTACTTATCTATTCTTGACTATAGTCAAAATAATTATAGTGCGTTTGAGCATCTTATTGATATTTATCAGAGATTGGGAATGCATGACAAGATTAGACATTTAATAAATAAAGTTAGAGTAAATTTTTTATCTTTTCCAGATTTTCATAAAAGAGTAGCTGAATTTTATATCAGCATTAATAATTTAGGGCTTGCTGAAAAGTATTCTTTAAATTATTTAGCTTTGATTGAAAGTTCTTACAAGGATTTTGGAGTTGTTGATGCATATCGATTGCTTGCGCTTGTTTATTTGCATGAATTTAAATATGAGGATGCAATAGAAGCATTACAAAAAGCTATTTTGGTTAATAAAGATTCTGATGAGCTTTATTATTTATTAGGGTATTCTTACTTGAAATTTGGGAATGTTGAAAATGCTATTTTAAATTTAGAGCGAGCTAAAAATCTTAAAAAAGATTTAGAATTTTACAATATTGCCCTTGAGGAGAGTTTTTTTGCATCTAATTTTAGAAATTTTTTAAAAAATGATTCCAATGCTAAAATTTCTAAGCATTATGAAAATGAAGGGTCTAAAGCTTTTAAAGCTTTGAATTTAAACAAAGCATTGTTTAATGTAAAAAATGCTGTTGATATTTGGCCTGATAATGATAGTGCTAGGTTTTTGCTTTCAAAAATATATAAGCTTATGAATTTAGATATTATGGCTTATGAGCAGCTTTTTTATTTAGTAAAACAGAGAAATTCTACTGATTCTAGAATTTTGGATTTTTATGATGTTGTGTCTTTTGATGTTAGAAAGTCTTTATTTTATAAATACGGATATAAAAGTATTGCTGATTTTAATAAACTTTACGATGACAGAATGGTTTATAAAATGGCTATTTTTACTCAGAGTGAGAATAAGTTTTTTGGCGCAAATGATTTGATATTAAGATACGCTGAAAGGGTGCTTGAGCGTAACTTAAATATAGAAATAGTTAACTATAATTTTGATTACAATAAAAATAAAGACTATCTGATTAATAATTTTTCTGAAGGATTTTCTTATTCAAGAAATAATAATTTGGATTTATTTTTAATTTTTGATTTTAAGGCAGATATTTTGAAAAACACAGCTACTTTAGTAGTAAATGTTTTTTCAGGAAAAACAGGGATTAAGGTCGGTTCTTTCTCTTATGATGTGGGGGGTGTTAATTATTTGAGTAACGCTTTAAATTCTTTTTCTGAAGATTTTCATGAGTATTTGCCAAAAAAAGGAAAGATTCTTCAAATTAAAAATGATGATGCTCTTATTAATCTCGGTCAAGTAAATAGTGTTGTAAAGGGTGATGTTTTTTTGATTCTCAAAGAAGGTGCTTTAAATAGTGGTACTAGAGATTCTAGTTTTATTGTTTATAAAAAATCAGATATTTTGGGGGAGATTTTAATTGAGGATGTAAGTGATTATATTTCTAGAGGTATTATAAAATCTTCTATGTTTTTAAAAGATTATATTCAAGAAGGAGCAACTGTGATTGTAAAAAGATAGTTTGACACTTGTTATTAATTTATGATTTAATAATTCTAGTAATAATAAAATCAAAAATTGGAGGATTTTGTATGAAATTGGCTATTAATGGTTTTGGTCGTATTGGTAGAAATGTTTTTAAGATTGCTTTTGAAAGAGGAATTGATGTTGTGGCAATAAATGATTTAACAGATCCTAAAACTCTTGCACATCTTTTAAAGTATGACTCAACCTTTGGAGTATATAATAGAAAAGTTGAGTCAAGAGATGGCGCTATTGTTGTGGATGGAAGAGAAATAAAAATTATTGCTGAGAGAGATCCAAAAAATCTTCCTTGGGCAAAGCTTGGAATTGATGTTGTAATTGAATCAACAGGTGTTTTTTCATCAGCAACTAGTGATAAAGGGGGGTATCTTGATCATGTGAGTCATGCTGGGGCTAAGAAAGTTATTTTAACAGTTCCTGCTAAGGACGAGATTAAAACAATAGTTCTTGGTGTAAATGATCATGATATTAATTCCGATTTAAAGGCTGTGTCAAATGCTTCATGCACAACTAATTGCTTGGCTCCCCTTGCAAAAGTACTTCATGAATCATTTGGAATTGAACAAGGGCTTATGACAACCGTTCATGCTTATACTAATGATCAAAGAATTTTAGATCTTCCTCACTCTGATCTTAGACGGGCAAGGGCTGCTGCACTTTCTATTATTCCAACTTCAACTGGTGCTGCAAAAGCAGTTGGACTTGTTTTGCCTGAGCTTAAGGGAAAATTGAATGGGACTTCAATGAGAGTGCCTGTGCCAACAGGGTCAATTGTTGATCTTACAGTTCAACTCAAGAAAAAAGATGTTACAAAAGAAGAGATTAATTCTGTTCTCAAGAAGGCATCAGAAACATCTGAGCTTAAAGGTATTTTAGGATACACAGAAGATCCAATTGTCTCTTCAGATATAAAGGGAAATTCTCATTCTTCTATTGTTGATGGCCTTGAAACAATGGTTCTTGAAAATGGATTTGCAAAGGTGTTGTCATGGTATGACAATGAGTTTGGATATTCTACAAGAGTGGTTGATCTTGCTCAAAAATTGGTAAAATAAGCAAAAATGCTTGTAAGGTAATAAAATGGGGATAAAAACACTAAAAGATTTTAATAGCTTTGCGGGCAAGCGAGCTTTAGTAAGATGTGATTTTAATGTTCCTTTAAAAGAGGGAAATATTAGCGATGATACTAGAATTAAGGCTGCATTGCCCACAATAGAGTATCTAAGAAAAAGAGGCGCCAAGGTTGTACTTGTGAGCCATTTGGGTAGACCAGAAGGTAAGAAAAATCTTAAATATTCTCTTAAACCTGTTGCCAATAGATTGTCAGAGCTTTTAGATCAGGATGTTAAGATGTTTTCTGATTGCATTGGAAGCGAAATTGTAAATAGTACTTTGCAAATGAAGGATGGTGATATTGTATTGCTTGAAAATGTAAGGTTTTATGCAGAGGAAGAAAAAAACGATAAAAATTTTGCAAAAAAACTTTCTGAGAGTGGAGATGTTTTTGTAAGTGATGCCTTTGGTGCAGCTCATAGAGCTCACGCTTCAACGGTGGGGGTTTCTGAGTATTTGCCATCTTTTGGTGGATTTTTAATGGAAAAAGAAGACAAATTTCTTGGGGGAGTATTAAAAAATCCTGAAAAGCCATTTGTTTCGATTATTGGTGGGTCTAAAGTTTCTTCAAAGATTGCAGTACTGGAATCGCTTTTATCAAAGTCAAATGTAGTTGTGATTGGTGGTGGGATGGCATATACTTTTTTGTATTCTAAGGGATATTCCATAGGGAAATCTCTTTTAGAGATTGAATATATTGATACAGCTTCTTCTTTTTTAAGGAAGGCAAAAGAGTTGGGCGTTAAAGTAATTTTACCACTTGACCATATTGTAGCGGACGATTTTAATAAAAATTCTACTCCTGAGTATGTTGATTCCTTTAATATTCCTGAAAACAAGATTGGTATGGATGTTGGAGTTAATACTTTGAAAGAAATTGAAAAGGTTGTAAAAACAGCTAAGACTATAATATGGAATGGTCCTCTTGGTGTATTTGAATTTGATTCCTTTTCAAAAGGAACTGCAAAGGTTGCTGAAATGGTGGCATCTTGTCCGGGGTTAACTGTTGTTGGTGGGGGAGATTCTGTTGCAGCTGTTAATAAATTTAATTTATCTGATAAGATCACCCATGTTTCAACAGGTGGTGGTGCATCGCTTGAGTATCTTGAGGGGAAGATTTTACCAGGTATTAAGGTTTTGGAGAAGTAAAGTGAGAAAAACTTTTTTAGCGGGAAATTGGAAAATGCATTATACAAGTGAAGAGGCTTCTATTGTTGCAAAACAAATTGCAACTGAAGTTAAAACTTTAAAAGATGATTTTGTAATAATGCTAACTCCCCCATTTACAGCTTTGTCTAAGGTTTCAGAATGTATTAAGGGTAGTAATATCCTTCTTGGTGCTCAAAACATGTCTTATATGGAAAGTGGAGCAAGAACAAGCGAGATTTCGCCTTCAATGCTTTTAGAATTTGGAGTGGAGTATGTTATACTTGGTCATTCTGAATGTAGATTGTATTTAGCAGAAACAGATGAAATAATAAATAAAAAGATTCTTGCAGGGCTTAAGCATTCTTTTAAGTATTTAATCCTTTGTGTTGGAGAGACTCTTGATGAAAGAGATTCTGGGAAAACTTTAGATGTTGTTTTAAATCAGGTTAAAAAGGGGTTAGATTGTGTTTCTGAATCAGATCTTAAAAGAATAATTTTGGCTTATGAACCTGTTTGGGCAATTGGAACGGGCAAAACTGCAACTAAAGAGGAGGCAGAAGAAGTTCATAAGGCAATTAGGCTTGAGATTATGAAGCTTTATTCAAAATCGGCTTCAGATAATATTATAATTCAGTATGGCGGCTCTGTTAATGCTAGCAATATAAAAGAGCTTATGAATGAACCTAATATTGATGGTGCTTTAATAGGTGGAGCATCTTTGAAGGCCGAATCTTTTTTATCTATAATTAATAATGTTCGTTAGTTAAAGAGGTTTGTTTTGGATTTAATTAGATTTTGTATTTTTATAATTTTTGTTATTGTTTCAATTTTTATTGTCCTTTTAATTTTAATTCAAGATGAGCAGGGTGATGGAATAGGCGGTGTTTTTGGAGGTGGTAGTTCTTCTATTTTTGGGGCAAAATCTTCAAGTGTTGCTGTAAAAATTACTGGGTTTTTTATAGCATTATTTTTTATTTTTGTAGTTTTGTTATCTTTTATGAACACTAGAAGAGCAGATAATAGCTTTCTAAATGACATAAAGACGGAAAATAATAATAGTTCAACTTTTTGGGATGATGAGAAGAGTAATGAATTAGATACTAATGTTAATAAAGTTGAAGAAAAAAAATAAAAGAAAAATAGAAGTTTACGTAGAGAGTTTTTCTTTACGTAAAATGATTTTAAATCGTAACTATTATTACTATTATTAAATTTATCAATTTTTATTGAAAGTTTATTTTGTTTTTATTGTGTTTTTTTAAGTACTCTAAAGCACTGCTGAAGTGGTTTGATCCTAAAAATCCATTGTTTGCTGAATATGGAGATGGGTGGCTTGTTTCAAGAATTAAATGCTTTGTTGGGTCGATTAGCTTTTTTTTACTTCTTGCTAAATTGCCCCAAAGCATAAATACAATGTTTTTCAAATTTTTAGAAATTATTTTTATTACTTCGTCTGTGAAAATTTCCCATCCAATGTCTTTGTGAGAAGAAGGTTTGCCTTCCTCGACTGTTAAGATTGTATTTATTAGAAATACACCCTGAATTGCCCACCTTTTTAAATCTCCGTTTGGAATGGGTTTTATTTTTAAACTTTTTTCTATTTCTTTAAATATGTTTTGTAAAGATGGTGGAATTTTGATTTTTGAATCTACAGAAAAAGCAAGTCCATTTGCTTGGTTTTTTCCATGATATGGGTCTTGTCCAATTATTACCACTTTTATGTCTTTAAATGGTAAAGAATTAAAAGCATTGAATATAAGTTTTGGAGGGGGAAATATTTTCCCGTTTTTTGTTTTATATTCATGTTTTATAAACTTAACGAGCTTTTTAAAGTATTCTTTATTAAATTCATTGTTTAAAACTTCTTTCCAAGATTCTTCAATTTTTACTATCATTTTTGTATTATATAAGAAATAGTTTGTAATTTGAAATATATTAAAGAGTGGCCTTACTATTTTTGAAATTTGATTTTTATTATGGATAATGATGCATTAAAGAGAATAGATGTTTTGTCTGAATTTATTACAGATGGAAAAAAAGCCAGGATTGAAGAAGTATTAAGTAGACGCACTAATTATTTAACATTTGTACTTGAAGATATTTTTCAACCCCACAATGCAAGTGCTACTATTAGAACAGGGGAAATTTTAGGGCTTAGCGATGTTCATATTATTGAAAAAAATAATAAGTGCACTTTAAATCCAGATATTACTTTAGGATCTTCACAATGGATAAATTTAAATAAGTATAAAAATACTAAGCTTGCAATTGATAGGTTGAAATCTAATGGATATATTATAGTGGCTACATCTTTAAATGAACAATCAGTAAATCTTGAAAATTTTCCAATTAACAATAAAATGGCGGTATTTTTTGGCACAGAGTTAACGGGGCTTAGTGCAGAAGTCTTGGGAGCTGCTGATTTATGTGTGAAAATACCTATGTATGGATTTACTCAAAGTTATAATATTTCTGTAGCTGTTGCGATAGTTATGTATTCTTTATTGATTCGTTTAAGAGAAAGTGGTGTTGATTATTTGTTAAATGAAGTTGAAAAATCAAATTTGAGATTAAAATACTATAGACAAGTTGTTAAAAATTATCAAATTATTGAAAATCTTATTAATTTTTAAACTTCTCTTATCTTTTTCCAAGAATTTAAAAATAGATAAAAAATGGTATCGATTGTAATTATTATTAATGTAATAATTAGAGAACCTTTTGTAAGTTCAATATTATTTGTTTCAGGATACAATTTAAATATTGTATTTATAGATATTGAAACTAGTAAATTAGCTAAATATCCAGAGATTAGCCTTGATAGAGGATGTATGATCCATAAAGATTTTATTTTTATTTGTTTAAAATAATCATATAGTAAGATGTTTATATATTGAGATAAAAAAAGTACATAAGTTCCAATTAATATTGTTAAAATGTATGTAAAGTTATTGAACAATATTTTAAGATGAATGTCAGCAGTGTCTAATTTATTATGATTGAATACTATCATAAAATTAAGCATAATTGTAAAAGTTATGTTTAACAAAAGACTTAATATTATGGAATTTGTTGCTTCTTTTTTGTTATATTTTTCTACCATTAAGTTTAAAGAGAATAATGCTGATAAAAAAGTAATACCCGATAAATTTAAAGATATTCCAAATGTTTTTAAGTTTCTTAGTATTATAATATTTGATATTGTTGAAATAATTGCATTGAAACAAAAAAGACCAGATTTCCCAAAAAATCGGTAAAGAATCCCTAAGGTTATGTATGTAAAGAGAAACACTCCTATCCACAAGCTTAAGTCAAACATATCTTCATTCATAGCATTTAATTTTACCAGAATAATTATCTTAGATAAAGTTTTTTATTTGTTTAAATTAACTTTTTTATTTTTGAAGTTTTATATATTTCGCAACATATATAAAAGGTGTTCCCAAAATTCCTGCTAAACCTTTAATTAGGTATGTGGAAATTACTATATCTAGCAAAGCTTCCTTTGGAAATACCTTAAAATAGGTTGCTATGCTTACAAAAATTATTGTGTCTATTAATCCGCTTATTAAAGTTGATCCATTAGTTCTGAAAAATAAAAATCTAGGAAATTTATTTTTAATAAACTGATATAGATATACATCGTTTAATTGGGATACTAGATATGCAACAAGCGAAGCTAATAGTAAAGCGGGTATTGATGAGAAAATGTTTTCTAAGCTTTTAAAATTTTCTTGAGTTCTATTTGATGTGAATTGAACTTGAGCATTTGTTAATACCGCAAAGATAATGAAGCTGATAAATCCAATGTAAACGGCTTTTTTTGAAGTTTTTTTCCCATAAAATTCTGATAGAATGTCTGTTGCAATGTATGACGATGCATAAATAATGTTGCCTAATGTAGCATTAATTCCAAATATTGTGATTTGTTTTAAAACTTGAATGTTAGCTGTAATAATTGCTACTGCAACCCACGCAAATAGTCCATTTTTTTTAAAAAAAAGGAATATAATAGTCAAGAATGAATAGGTAGTAATTAGCATAACAAACCATAAAATCTCATTAAACATAAAATTCTCTTTTAGTAATATCGGATTTATTATAAAATTTTAGTTTAGTTTTTGCAAATAAGGAAGTATTGTTGTTTTTTTGAAACTATGGTAATATGGCTTTGCACTAGGGGATGTTTTGGATTTGACTAAAAATGCTAATATTGTAAGTTGCAAGCAGAGGGAATCTCTTAAAACTTCTAAAATAAATGCAAAAAATAATAACTTTACAAGCTCAAACCTTGTAATGGCTGCTTAAATTAGCAGAGAGTTTTGTTGAATTTGGCTTTGAGATTCACTTATACTCTTTTCGACATCGAAGCTTGCTTAAAAATGTTTTCAAGTTGATTTTTAAGGACTTTTATACTTGAGAGCAATTTGGCGGTTTGCTAGTATTTCCAAACCATATTGCTTAATAAAATGCTAGATAAGCTTGTAGAAGCTTATAATATTGTTTTTAGGACGCGGGTTCAATTCCCGCCATCTCCATGTATTTTATTTTTTTATTTACACTTTAAATGCAATCCTTAAAAAGCACTGCTAAATTTAGAAGGCGTGTAATGAAATTGTGTAATTATTGTTTATTATTTAAAGCGTCCTATCGGAATCGAACCGACATCATTAGCTTGGAAGGCTAAGGTAATAGCCATTATACGAAGGACGCAGAGCAATACTCTACTTATATAAAAAAAATCAATTTATGTCAATAAGATTTATGTAATGTTATTTTTAGCTAGCATTTTTTTTTTTAAATAAGTACAATTAATTTAACTTAAATGTAGTCAAGTACAAAAACTTGTGTGGAGGAAATTGATGGGAGAGAGAGGGGAAGTATACTCTGAGAAGTTATTTACAGAGTCTGAGAGAACTTATTTTTTTAATGTCAAGGAAAATAGAAAAGGAGATTATTTTTTAAATATTGTAGAGAGCAAAAGAAGTCCAAGTGGAGATTTTGAAAGGCATTCTATTTTTGTATATGAAGAAAATATAAGTGAGTTTGAATCCAATTTGCTTAAGGCAATAGCGGTTATTAAGCAGAAAGTGTCTACAGGGTCTGTTGATTCTTCTATGAGGCATAACAAAGGGTATGGTGAATATGACGAGAGATCTAAATTAGACGATTCTAAATTTCATAAGAAAACTCATTTATCAGGCGGGAGATTTAAAAAGAAGGATTATTAATTTTTATTATTTATATTTTTAAATTAGTTTAAAACTTTTTCTATGAAGGCTTAAAACCCCATGTTTTTTTATTGCATTTTTATGTTCTTTTGTGGGGTATCCTTTATTTTTTTTGAGTAAATATAATGGATAAATTTTATCGTATTCATCCATAAGTTTATCTCTTTTAACTTTAGCAATAATTGAGGCAGCTTTTATTTCATCTATTATTGAATCTCCTTTAATTATTGCTTTAACAGTTTTTGCTGTTATTTTTGGAACAAATTTGCCATCTACAAATACTAAACTACAATTTAATTTTAGGTTTTCGTATGCAGTTTGCATTGCAAGAAGAGATGCGTTATGAATATTTATTTTTTCTATTGTTATATTTGAAATTTCAGCGAATGCATAATATGAATTTTCAAGTATTAATGAGGATAGGTACTCCCTTTTTTCTTTTTTTAGTTTTTTAGAATCATCCAATTCTTTTATAAAGTTAGGTTTTTTTTTAAAAACTACAGCAGCACTTAGAATAGGTCCAAAAATGCAGCCTCTTCCAACTTCATCTATTCCGCAAATCATAATTGACCTTTTTATAAAAATATTTTTATTTATTATAATATGGAATTGTAGATTTATCAGTAATTGGTTATCAGTAATTGGGTTTTAATTTTAATTTTAATTTTAATTAGGAGTTGGTTTGGTTTTAAAAAAAATAGCACTTTTGGGATTTAAGTCTTTTTTAAATAGACAAGAGCTTGAAATAGGTGAAAATTTAAGTTTTATTGTGGGGCCTAATGGATGCGGCAAGAGTAATCTTATTGATGCTGTTCGTTTTTGTATGGGAGAAGATAATTTAAAATTTTTAAGAGTTGAAGATATTTCCGATTTAATTTCTGTTTCAAAATTAGGAAAATCCAATTTTGCAGAAATAACTCTTTTTTTTAGTAACATTGATGGTGAAAAATCGACTTTAAGGGAATTTGGGGGGGGGTTTTATATTCGCAGGCGTCTTTATAAGGATGGTTCGAGCGAGTATTATTTTAATAATAAAATTTTAAATTTCCAAGATTACAGCAGACTTTTGAATAGGTTCCAGTTTAAAAAATCACCTTATATGTTTATAACTCAAGGTAGGGTTGAAGACATTTCTTTAGGAAGAAATGTAAATCTTAAATCTTTGATTGAACAGGCAAGTGGAATAGATGTTTTAAAAATTGAAGAAGAAGAGGCTCTGAAAAATTTTAAGCAATCTAATCAAAATTTATCATCTTTGTTGGCCTTGCAAGAAAATTTAAGGCAAAAGTATGACAACATAAAAAGCGTTTACCTTTTGAGAAAAAAACATCAAGATTTAAGTCAAAAATTAGAAGCTTTAGAAAAAACAATAACATTAAAAAGGCTTTTTAATATTAATTTTGATATTAATGTCTTAAAAGGTAAATTAAATTTAGATGGTTTGAGTAGATTTTTGTCTTCTGGTTTTAAGGAAAAGTTGGAATTTTATTCATTTAGAGAAAAAAATGTTGTTAGTAATATTCAAGCATTAGAAAAGGATCTTGAGCTTATGAAATCTAAAATTTTAGGATTAGAGATTAAGATTCAAAAATTAGAGCAAGAAAAGACGGCAAAGATAAATTTAGAAGATAAGTTTGTCAAGAGTAAATGTAAGTTTGAAGATAAAAAAAAATCTATAAATAACGATTTATATCAATTAAATAGCTTGCTTAAAGAAAAGAAAAATGATTTTTTTTCGTTAAGTGATGAGATTAATAGATATACTAAAAGTTTTTTTGAACTTGTTGATTTAATTATATCTGTATTAAAGAATGCTAAATTAGAAGAGCTTGTTTTATTAAAAGATAATATATTAGACTCTCTTAAACTTTTTGAAGAATCATTGAGTATAAAATATATTAAAGAGATTAGAGTAAATTTAATAAAATATATAAGTAAAGATGAGAATCTTTTGGCTTTATTGAAGGATAAAATTGAGCCTATTTTCAATCAAAATATTAATTTAAAAAAATTTTTGCTTGAAAAAAATGCTTTAAAATCAAATATTGCTAAAGAGATAACAAATATTGAAAGATTAATTGAAGAAAAGACACTTCAATTAAATGATGTATTAGGAGAGCTTGAATATATAGAGCTTTCTAAATTTAAAAATTTGGACGAAATCAAACTTATAGATGGTAATTTAGAATTTTTATTTGAATCTAAGAATAGTCTTGATGAAGAGCTTAAGGATTTGTATTTAAAGTTTGAAAATTTAAATTTAGAAAAGAGCAATATTGAGCTTAGTTTAAGCAATCTTATTAGTACTTCAAAAGCCAGCAAAGAGTCTTTTAAGGAGAAAGATTTAAGCTCTTTAGGGTTTTTAAATGATTTTAAAAAAACTAATTATTATGAATATATAAAAAAACAGACAGAATACGAATTTCTTTTGAATTCTAATGTAAGTATTAAGAGCGAAATAGAAAATTTCAATATTTCTAATAAAATGTCTGATAAATTTGAATTGGAAGAGGATCTTGTAACTAGAGAGCTATTATATAAAGAGATTGATTCAATCAATCTAGGTGATTATGTATTTTTCAATATTGATAAAGAATTTGATGAAACTAAGGATCGTTTTGAAAAAGTAAGTTTACAAGTAGAAGATTTAAAGCTTTCAAAAAATTCATTACAAAAGCTTCAAAAAAAAATAAAAAATGAGATTTATAAAAAATTTAGAGAATCATTTGATGAGATTAATAAAAATTTTTCTTACTTTTTTAAAAAAATTTTCAAAGGAACTGCCATTCTTTTTTATAATGAAAATTCCGATAATGTTGAAATTAGAATAAATTTTTCAAACAAATTTATTAAAAATAACAACATGCTTTCAGGGGGTGAGAGCACTTTAGTTAGTATGGCCTTTTTGTTTGCGCTTTATTATTATTCCCCTGCTTGTTTTTGTATGCTTGATGAAATAGATGCAGCCCTTGATTTTGAGAACAGTAAAAAACTCTCTTTACTTTTAAAAGAATTGGGGAAAAAAATTCAACTTTTAGTAATAACCCATAATGCATATGTTTCTGAGGGTGGTGAAAATTTGATAGGTATTACGCTTGATAATGGTGAAAGCAAGGTGTTTAATATATAATTAAGTTAGATTTAAGGAAATTAGCATGCAAGATAGAAAGTTTAGTTTTAGAAAATATTTTTTAATTTTAATATTTTTGATTTTTATTGTTTCAGGTATTACTTATTTCTATTCAACACAAATGTTAGAGAAATCTCAAAAGTTTGTTGAAGATAATTTAGACGCTAAGGTTAAATTAGTTGATATGGAAGATTTTTATTTTGATTTAAATGAGTCTTTAAATATGGATGATTTTTTTATTCCAAGACCCGATTTTTTCAATGAAAATTTAAATAAAAATTTGGTTATTGATGGGTTGATTAAAAATCAATTTCTTGATGAGAATTTTTTTAAAAACCTTTGGATTAAAAAAGAAAATTTATTTAATATTGATATTGAGAAGGAGAATGAAAAATTAATAGATAAGATTTTAGAAATTTCCAAATGATTAAAAAATATTTGATTTATATAAGTTTGCTATTTATTGTTTTTGAAGTTTGTCCTGAGCCAACTTTTATAAGTCAAGGTGATTCTTATGAGCTTGACTTTAGCAGTAGAGAAGTAGATATTAATGTAAATACCAATTCAAAGTTTAACCTTTCTTTTAAAGATGAGTCTTGGATTTATGTCAAAAGCAATGAAAATGGAGTTTTTATTAAGCTAATTGGAGAATCTTATGAGAACGGGGCCGTTTTTACTTTTCAAACTTTTAAAAAAGAAGGCAAAATTAAGTTAATTTTCAGCTACCAAAATGTTAAAGATTCAAGGGAATTTAATAAAATAGTTGTCTTGAAAATTACAAAGAAGTTTGAAGTTGAAAATCCATATGGTGGTGGCTCTGATAAGAATAAGGACATCAGAAGTAACAATAACCTTCAATTTGGAAGGGACAGTATTAAGCCAACCTATTTAGAAGTTGTTACCAGAGCTTTGAATTTATCTTATATAAATGATTACAAAGGAGCAATAGATTTGCTTAATAAGTATAATTTTAATGATGATAAATATATTTTATTAAAGGCGGAAATTTATTATAAAAATAGAGATTATTTAAAATCTTATGAAAATTATTTGAAGTTGAAGAGCAGATGCTTTCAAAGCATTGTTTTTGATTTAATTAAGCTTGGTATAAAATTAAATATTAAAGAAGAGGTCTTAGAGAACACCAGATATTTAGTTGAAAAGAATATTGATTTTTCTGAGAGTGTTTATCTTGAGATCTTTGAATTCTTATTAACAAAGGGGGAGTATGAGTTTGCTTTAAACTTTAGTTCTCTTTACTTTCCTAAGTATATTAATTCAAGCTTTTTAGATAAATATAATTATTTGTTGGGAAAACTTTATGAGTCTGAGAGTAAACATAAAGATTTTTTAAAGGCTTTACATTGTTATCAATTAGTTATTGATAATTACCCTTTTAGTGATTATTACGAGAGAGCCAAGATAAGATATTTATTTTTAAAGCGGTTTTTTTAGGAGATATGATATGATACGAAGAAGGCTTACTAAACAACTTGAAATAATAAAAGATTATCTTTGGGATATGAAAGAATGTGTGCTTAAAATTATAGATGACTCTTTAATAGCCTTAGAATCTAAAGATAAAAGTTTAGCTAAAAAAATAATCAATGAAGATGAAAAAATAATAGATGATTATCAATATGATATTGAGGATTTGTGCGGGAGAATAATTGCGACTGAGCACCCTGTTGCTACAGAGCTTAGAGAAATTTTAGCAATTATTAAAATAATAAGTTCTCTTGAAAGGATTGCAGATCATGCTACTAAGATTGTAAGAGTTGTTCTTCTTCTTGAATCAGATTTGGACGATTTCGATTTTCTTAATCTGTATTTTAAACCTTTAAGAGAAATGGCCGATACAGCTAAAGAGATGTTATCTGATATTTTTGATGCGTATTTTGATGGAGATTTTACTAAAATATTAAAGATAGTTAAGTATGACAATATAATAGATAAATTATTCTCAAAGCAAAAAAGTATTGTTGTTGATGCAATGAAAAAAAATCCTGAAAATTTGGATTATCTTTTAAACATATTATTTTTAAATAGTTTTTTAGAAAGAGTGGGTGATCATGTAGCAACAATTGGCGAGTTGCTCTATTTTATTAGAATAGGTGAGAAAGTAAATTTAACCTAGTGGCATTATTTTTAGACTTTTTAATCTAAATAATTTTTATAAGAAGAATTAATAATCATGATTATTAATTCTTCTTATAAGTGGCAGGCATTATGTATTCAAGATTTTTGTTTCCCCGAATTGTTTCTGAATGTCCAATTAAAAGATAAGAATCATTTTTCAGGTAGTAATTGAATTTATTGGCAAGGTTGTTTCTAGTTTTTTCGTCAAAATAGATCATAACGTTTCTGCAAAATATCAGATCAAATTTTTTGTTAAATGGAAATTTCTCATCCATTAAATTTAATTTTTTAAAGTAAACCATTTTTTTTAAAATTTCTTTAACTTGAAATTTATCATATTGAAGTTGATTTAAATATTTATTTTTTAAATATTTGGGTAAATTTATTATACGATCTTCAGGATAAATCCCCTCATAAGCTTCGTGTAGAACGCTAATTGAAATGTCTGTTGCTAAGATTTTAACTTTAAAATTTACTTTATTATTTTCCATGTATTCTCTTAATATCATTGCAATTGTATAAGGCTCTTCACCACTTGAGCATCCGGCTGACCATATTCTAATTTCTGAGTTTTCCGATTTTAATATTTTTTCAGCAAGCTTGGGTAATATTTTGTTATTTAAGAAATCAAAATGTTTAGATTCCCTGAAAAAATAGGTATGATTTGTTGATATTTTGTCTACTAATTCAATTAATTGAAGATTCCCAGTGCTTTTTTCTAAAAAGTCAATGTATTCAGTAAAATTTTTAAAACCTTTAACCTTAAGAAGAGATGATAATCTACTTTCAATTAGCATCTTTTTTTTCTCGCTGAGATTGATTCCAAAATTATTGTAAACTATTTTTATTAATCTTAAAAGTTCGTCTTTAGTTATATTTATATTAAGGTTAAATTTGTTTTGATTCATATTCACATATCCTTGAGTTCGTTCTCCTTTTTGATTCAGCGAGATTTGTTTTCATGTCAGAAATGTAAAAATTTCTTTTTTAGTTCTATAATACTTAAACGTACATCTTAAGTTAGAGATTTCAATTGCAATAATTTTTCAATTGTGATAATTTAGTAGTTAAATTATTAGTATACTTACTTATTTAAAGGTTGTTTTATGCGAAAAAGAAGTAGAAAAGTCAAGAATGATTTAGTTGTGCCTGAGTCTAAAGAAAAAAAAGTTGGTATGTGGGGTATTTTTGCTCTTATTTTAATTGTTTTCGGATTTATTATTGCACCTTTACTTCCAGGGATGTTTGATAATGCTCATTCATCTGGTTTAAAATTTGGTTCTTATAAAGGTCAACCTATTTACTATGAAAAAGATAATAAGTTTGCCAAGTATGTTAATTATTATTCAAATCTTTATTCTAGATTACAAGGAAATGCTAAAAATATTAATATAGATTATAACGCCTGGTATTTAGCATTTATGAAATATGTTGAGGATATTGCTTTTTTAGACTTGATAAAAAAATACAATTTTTATATTTCTAAGGAAATGTTGGATAAAAATTTACTCAGATCACCTGAATATTTAGATCCTAATGGAAATTTTAGTTCTAAAAGATATAATAAAGTTTCTGATTATCGAAAAGTTAAAATTTATGATGATATTGTAGAAAGCATACTGTTTTCTAATGTAAAAACTTTTTTAAATAATAATTTAATATTTCCCGATTCTCTTTTTAATATGATTAAAGATATGAGTACCGTAGAAAGGCATATTTCATATCTTTCTCTTTCTTATCATGACTTTTCTAATAAAGAGGCAATGTCTTATGCCGAGAAAAATTTAAATTTATTTAAACGTTTATCTCTTGCGTCTATTCGGTTTAAAAATATGAGCGATGCTCGGAATGCTTATGATAAGCTATTAAACAAAACCCCATTTGAAGAGCTTGCTAAGCTTTATTCAGATGATATGGCTAATTTCAAAGGTGTTGTTTCTCTGGATAAATATTATTTTGACTTAGATCTTAATGTTGAAAATAAAGAAGATTTAAATTCTATTTTTTCTTTAAAAGAAGGTGAATTTAGCAAGCCTATTAAGACTAAAAATAAAAATGAATATCAAATATATAAGGCATTTAGTAATATTTATGATTTTGATAAAAATTCAGATCGAGATATTAGTGCTGTTAAAAATTATATTGAAACTTATGAACCAAGTATTATTGAGGGCTTTTTGGAAAATAAGTTAAATGATTTTCTCAGTGATGTTAAATTTAGCAGTTTAAGTCAAGCTCTTGAAAAACATCGGTTTAGTTTAAAAGAAGAAATTGTTAATTTATCTTACAATGTTAATATTTATCCTAATACTTTAAAAGAGTTGGTTGAATTTAATAATAGCAAGTCTTTTTATAATATTGTTTTCGGATTAAAAGAAAATTCTTGGTCTAAGCCTTTTTTAGCGAATAAAAAAGTTTATTTATTTTTCCTTAAATCAGCTAAAAAAAGGTCTAACCAGCTTAAAGAAGAGATTAAAAATGAAACACTTCTTGACAATTTTAATATTGCAAATAGTGGTTTGATTACAGATTTTTTGTTGAATAAAAAAGATTTTGTTAATAATTTTAATGAGTCGTTTTTTGCTTTGCAAAACTTTAGTCAAAATTAAGAAATAAATGCCATGATAAAAGTTTTGATTGCTAGTGTAATTAATTTTAATAGGGAATTAATTTGGTTTTATAATTATTTTTATAGATTTTTATTTATATTCTTTTTTTTTATATTATTTGCTTGTTCTAAGGTAAACAAAGATTTTATTGTTTTTAACAAAGATGTAAAATCTGTTTCCAAGATTGAGAATATAAGTTCTAATGTTTTAGAAATAAACAAAATGGAAGATTTTTTTGGAGATATTATAGATTTAAAGGGCTATAAAATTCTTGCAGTACAGCAAGAAAATTTGAACTTAGATGTTTATTTTGAACAGGTAGTTTTAGCTCAAGATTTTTCAAATCTTAATGCATATTTGTTTATTATTGGTTTTGATCCCAAAATTAAAGTTGGAACGATTCTTTTTAAAACCCAAATAGATATTGATCCAAAAAATTCTTATAACATGTATCTTGAGGATATTACGGGTGATTACGATTTTAACATAGTTGTTCAAGGATTTTTAAAAGATAAATCTGTTTTATATGTTTTTCAAAAATCTGTTTTAAATGATGTATCTTCTTATAAACCCATATTTTTTGATAAAGTTAATGGCACTGTTCTTATCAATAAGTATGCAAGATCTTCAGCATATGAAGAAAATAGATCAAGAGAAAGTTATCCTATTTCTTTAGAAAAATATGAAAAAGTGGGAGAAGATTTGATAATCAGTAAGATTGAAAAGTATGAATATTCTCATGTTCAAGGCAAATATTATCTTTCTTCTGTTAGTGAAAAAGTTGGCAAGATTGATAATAATATTTATAAAACTTTAAAGAATTTAAGCAAAGATGAAGTTTATAGATTTTTACATGGAGTTTGGTATGATGCTCATGATTATAATAAAAAACAAGATAAAGATATTAATGAGACTTTATTTTTATCTTTTGAAAGGCAATCAAGCGAGATTAATCTTTTTATAAAAAATTCTCAAGAAGTTGCAAAAATTAAATATATTTCAAAACCGGCTTACAACACTCTTAATATTAGTGCTAAGTCTCTTTTTTCAGATTTAATAGTTTACAACTTTTGGATAAAAATTGTAGACAAAGAAAACATTGAAGTCAAAATTGACACTAGTACAAATTCTTATGATAATAGTGGATTTTCGGGGGCATTTAAGAGATTTGATGAAGATGTTTTAAATGTTGAAAAAAATGGTAATAATATGTATTTTATTCCTATTGGGAATTATGTGTATAAGGACAAAATTTATGATTTTTCTTACCCACATTTAACTTATATTGATGAAAACAAAATTTATTATGGCATTTTTAATATTTTCCCTTTAAAAAATAATTTTGTTCTCGAATATGAAATTGATATGGGTAGTCACAAGCTTGTTGAATCTTTTTTTCTTGAACATAGCGAAAGAGTTGTTCAAAAGCAAAAATTTTCTACAATTATTCTTAATCCTATTAAAATTTTAAAAGATGATGTAAGCTTAGTTAAAGGGCAAAAATTAAAACTTGAGCGAATAGAAAAAATAGGATAATAGTTTTTATGAAAATATTGAGAAGTATTATAGCTTATTTGAGTATTTTATTGTTCTTTTTAATTTTTATTTTTTTTTTATTTCCTTTTTACTTGGTTTGTAAAATTTTTTTGCTTGAGAGTTATGTTGTTAGGTTAAGTTTTGTTATGATGCGGGTTTGTATTAAGGTTGGTTTATGGCTTGCGGGAATTAAAATTATTGTTACAGGTTCTGAGAATATTCCTAAAAAAAGCAATATAATAATAATGGGAAATCATATTGCGGCTATGGATCCTCTAATTTTTATTTATACTTTTGTTAATCCATTTGTAATATTGGCAAAACATTCTTTACTTAGGGTTCCTTTTGTGAATCTTATTCTAATTGTTATGGGCACTATTTTTGTTAATAGAAGGAGCATAAGATCTGCTGCTGCAGCTGAGGCTAAGGCAATAAAGGTTATGAGAGAGGGTAGAACTATTGGAATTTTCCCTGAAGGGACTAGAAATAGGGGGGGGGATACTAAGGTTTTTAAAAAAGGTGCAATTAAGATGGCATTAAAGACAGGAACACCTATTCTTCCTGTTACTCTTTATAATACTAATAACTTTTTCATTAAAAACATTATTTTTAATTCTGGGCTATCTGTTTATGTCCATGTACATCCTTTGATAGATATTTTAAAATTAAGTGAATATGAAAAAGAGAATCTTGCTAGTATTATTAGAGATCAAATAGTTAAAAAGCTTGAAACTATTAAAATTTAATTTATAAAGCAAGGATTTAGATGAAGACTCAAAATTATGATGAAAGTAAAATAATTACTCTATCTTCTCTTGAACACATTAGATTAAGATCTGGTATGTATATTGGCCGCTTAGGGGATGGTTCTAATATTGATGATGGTATTTATATTTTAATTAAAGAGATAATAGACAATTCAATTGATGAGTTTATTATGGGTTACGGAAATGAAATTTTTATAAAAAAACAAAATAATCTAATTACTATTAGAGATTATGGAAGAGGAATTCCTCTTGGTAAAGTTGTTGAGAGTGTTTCAGTTATTAATACTGGAGCCAAGTATAATGATGATGTTTTTCAATTTTCTGTAGGTCTTAATGGGGTTGGAACTAAGGCGGTTAATGCCTTAAGTTCGAAATTTTTAGTAAGATCAATAAGAAATGGCAAATCTTTTGAAGCTTTATTTTCTAAAGGAAATTTGCTGGAATCTAGAGAAATAGAATCTTCTGATAAAGATGGTACTTATGTTGAGTTTTTAGCAGATTCAGAGATATTCGGAAAATATTCTTACAGCGAAGATTTTCTAAAGAGAAGATTTTTCCATTATGCTTGTTTGAATAAAGGGCTTATAATAAACTATAATGATCAAATTTTTGAATCCAAAAATGGTCTTTTAGATTTTTTGAATTCAGAAATTAAAAGTGATGATTTGCTTTATGATATTGTTTACTATTCTAGCAAAACCTTAGAATTTGCTTTTTCTCATACAAATAATTATGGTGAGACTTATTTTTCATTTGTTAATGGGCAATATACCAACGATGGAGGCACTCATCAGACTGGTTTTAGAGAAGGCTTTGTAAGGGCTATTAACGATTTTCTTAAAAAAACATATTCGTCGACAGATATTAGGGAAGGCCTTGTTGCAACTCTTTCTGTTAAAATTAAAGACCCAATATTTGAAAGTCAAACTAAGAATAAGCTTGGAAATATTGAAACTAGAGGAAATGTTGCAAAGGAAGTGCAAAAGATAATTTCTGAAATTTTGTATAAAGATAAAATACTTGCAAAATTAATTGAGAAAAAAGTAGTTGACAATGAGCGACTTAGAAAAGAGTTAAGTAGTGTAAGAAAAGAAGCAAGAGAGAGAGCAAAAAAAATATCTTTTAAGATTCCTAAACTTAAGGATTGCAAATTTCATTTTAATAGTAGCAGTAATCAGTCAGAACAAACTATGATTTTCTTAACAGAAGGGGACTCTGCAACCGGTTCAATGGTGTCTTGTAGAGATGTTTATACTCAGGCTATATTTTCTCTTAGAGGAAAACCTCAAAATATGTTTGAAAAAAATAAATCTGAAATATATAAAAATGAAGAGCTTTATAATATGATGGTGGCTCTCGGCATTGAGGAATCAATTGAAAATTTAAGGTACAATAAGGTTGTAATAGCAACTGATGCAGATTTTGATGGATTTCATATTAGAAATTTGTTGTTAACTTTTTTCTTGACTTTTTTTGAAGATTTAATTTTAAATGGTCATATGTATATTTTAGAAACCCCTCTTTTTAGGGTTAGGAATAAAAAAAACACAATCTATTGTTATTCTGAGGAAGAAAAGCAAAAAGCTGTTCTTCAGCTTAAGGGTGGATGTGAAGTAACAAGATTTAAAGGTCTTGGTGAAATTTCTCCAAATGAATTTAAAGGTTTTATTGATATTAATAGCATTAAGCTTACAAAAGTGGATCTTTTTAATATTAAAGAAATAAAAGATAAGTTGGGGTTTTATATGGGGCAAAATACTCCTGAAAGGCGGAATTTTATTATGGAGAATTTGATTTAATGGATATTAGAACTGTACTTAAAGATAATTTTTTGCAATATTCGTCTTATGTTATTAAAGATCGTGCTATTGCTAGTGTTGTTGATGGATTTAAACCGGTCCAAAGAAGAATTATACATTCGCTTTTTGAAATGCATGATGGTAATTTTCATAAAGTCGCAAATGTTGTTGGTAATACAATGAAATACCATCCTCATGGTGATACGTCAATTTATGAGGCTCTTGTTAACATTGCCAACAAGGATCTATTTATTGAAAAGCAGGGCAATTTTGGCAATTTGTTTACAGGTGATCCTGCTTCTGCTTCTAGATATATTGAGTGTAGGTTAACTCCTTTAGCTTTTGATGTTCTTTACAGCAAGGAGATAACAGTTTATGAATCTTCTTATGATGGAAGAAATAATGAGCCTTTGCTTTATCCTGCAAAAATTCCTGTTATTTTAATTCAGGGAAGTGAGGGAATTGCTGTTGGAATGGCAGCCAAAATATTGCCTCACAATTTTAATGAGATTTTAAATGCAGTAAGAAGCGAGCTTCTTGGAGAGACTTACGATATTTATCCGGATTTCCCAACAGGAGGAATAGTTGATGTTAATGAATATGCTGATGGTAATGGTAAAGTTTTAGTTAGGGCTAAAATTGAAACTATAGATGAAAAAACAATTGTAATAAGGGAATTACCTTTTGGGGAGACTACTGAGAGCTTGATATCTTCAATTGAAAAAGCAATTAGAAAAAATTATATTAAAGTTTCAAGCATTAATGATTTTACTGCTGAAAATGTGGCCATAGAGCTGTCTTTGCCGCGGGGCGTTTATGCGAGTGAAGTGATTGAAAAGCTGTATCATTATACAAATTGTCAAGTATCAATTTCTGTTAATTTATTGTTGCTTAGTGAGAGGTATCCAGTTGTTTATACTATTAAAGATCTTATTAAGTTTCATGCAGCTCATCTTCAAAAAGTTTTAAAAATGGAGCTTGAATTGCAAAAAAGCAAGATTCTTGAAAAAATATTTTATAAGACACTTGAGCAAATTTTTATTGAAAAAAAAATTTATAAACTTCTTGAAACAATTTCTAAAGAAGAAAATATTGTAAGTATAATATTGTCAGAGATTTTAAGATGCAAAGAATCTTTTTCAAGGGAAGTTTTGAAAGAAGATGTTGAAAATTTGCTTAAGATTCCAATTAGGAAAATAAGTCTTTTTGATATTGATAAGAATTCCAAGGATATTAAAATTTTAAATAAAGAATTAAGGACTATAAATAGTAATATTTCCTCAATAAAAGGATATTCAATAAATTTTATTGATTTATTACTTGCAAAGTATTCTAAAGATCATCAAAGAAAGACCGAAATTTCTTTAATCAAATCAAAAAATGTAAAAGAAATAGCTACAAAGAATATGAAAGTTTATTTAAACTTAGCAGAAGGTTTTGTAGGGACTAGTCTTTTTGATGGTGAATTTATTGGAAGTGCTAGTTATTATGATAAAGTATTGGTTTTCAGAAAAAATAATTATGTTTTAAAAAATATTGAAGACAAGGCATTTATAGATAAAAAGAATATATGTGCTTTAGTTTATGATATAAATAATTCAAAAGAACAAATATTTTCAATAATTTATCTTAACAAACTTGACAATTTTTATTATGTTAAAAGATTTAAAATAGATAAATTTATTACAGATAAAGTTTATGAATTTTTAGGAGAAAATGATGAATTTGTTGATTTTTCATTGAGTCCTAAATTTGTAGAATTTTCGACAAATAAAGACATTATTAAAAGAATTGAAATTACTAATTTTATAGTCAAATCAAGAAGCTCTATTGGTAAGCGAATTTCAGGTAACAATTTGAAAAAAGTTAAATTTAAATAGTTTTAAAAACCTTTTTTAAATTTAATTAATATGCTACCATATTACCAGTTTTAATAAAGAGGTTTGTTTTTATGAATAAATTTTTAATTGTTGTTTTGCTAGCCTTTTGTGTTTTCTCTAGCTTTGCTCAAGCGGGTGATTCTAAAAGCGCTTTTAATTTGGGCGCAGGAGAAAAACTTTTAATTTATGAAACTAGTAAGAAAGACCCTATTGTGCCATTTTTATTGAACCTTTTTTTAGGGTTTGGAATAGGTTCTTTTGTTCAAGGTGATATTTTAGGAGGTTTTCTTATTCTTGGATTTGATGCGGTTGGTATAGGGTTAATACTTTCGGGAGCTTATTTAGATATTAAAGATCTTAATAGTAATGCTAAAAAAGCTGCTTTTAAGTGGACTTGGGGTAAGGGAATGATGTTAGCAGGTGCGGTTACTATGGCTGTGACAAGATTGACAGAAATTATTCTTCCGTTTACATTTGCTAATAGTTATAACAAGAAACTGAAAAATAGCCTTAATGTAGCTTTGGGAGGGTTTGAACCTAGTTTTGATATTAACATGGGTCAAGCTAGTGCTCTTGGGTTTGAACTGTCTTTTAAAAAAAGTTATTAGTTTTATTTATTATGAAAATGAGTGATTGCAATTTTATATTGTGATTGCTCATTGTAATTAAAAATTAGAGCTTTTATTTATTATTTGTATTTTATTTCTCTACTAAGGTCTTTTTTTATGCTTTTTTGTTTTAGTATTTCTCTTTTATCATACAATTTTTTTCCTTTACATATTCCAACTTCTACTTTAATTATTGATTTTTTTAAATAAAAACTAATAGGAATTAAAGTATATCCCTCTTTTTCTTTAAATTTTTTTAGTCTTTGCAGTTCCTTTTTTTTAATTAGAAGTTTTCTAGGTCTTAATTCATCATGATTAAAGATATTTCCTTCTTTATATTTTGATATGTGTAAGTTTTCAAGCCACAATTCTTCTTTTTTTATGCTTGCAAAGCTATTATTAAATGATAATTTTTTTGCCTTTATTGATTTCACTTCGGTGCCTTTCAGTACTATTCCGCAACTTATTTTCTCTTCAATAAAGTAATTAAATTTTGCCTTTTTGTTTTCAAGAAGCAAAGTGTTTGTGTTCAAATCTATTCCTTTGATACAATCAATCTAAAACCAATGTTTGGAGAGCTCCAATTTTTCAAGAAAGAAGCTTTAGTTGATGGATTTAGTAAATTATTATTTTGATAAGAGTATGTCCTAATTTCTGTTATTAATGAATGAAAATTTGAATTTTCGTTATAAAAATTTTTTTCATTTTTAAATATTGCGATATCATTAAAAGACGAATTTTGCATTAGATTCCAAAATCCAACTTTTTTTGATATTTCATTAATATTTAATGGGTTTTTGTTTGGTTCTTTTTGGTACAATTCCCATTCTTGTGATATAGGAAGTCTTGCTTTGAATCCGTTGGGAAGTTTTTTAGAGTACCAATTGGCATATTCTATTGCTGAGAAATAAGATATTCCCGTGATAGCCTCATTTAAGCCTATTTGGTTAAAATTTTTAAGATAATTTTCATCTACAAGCTGTTCTTTTATTAAATTTTCTTTGTTATTTAATGTCCATTTTGGATTTTCTTTTAAAAAGTCTTGATACTCATATTTTGTAACATTTTGTTCTTGAATAAGAAATTCTTTTATACTATAGGTAGATTTTAATGAAATATTTTTTAAATCTAATTCATAGTTTTGAATTTTTTCGATTTTATTTGAATTTATTTTTTTAAATCCAGGTAACGTTATATTAATTTTTTCATTTTTAGAAATTAATTGAATGTTTTCATTGTCTAGAGTTTTGGTTAATGTTTTAACCCATGGCTCATTTTTTGTTATCATTTTTAGATCTTTATCTAAATTTTCTAAAAACCAAAAGATAGCTCTATTTTCTAAGTCAAAATTTGTTTTTAGAGAGTTCCATATTTCTTCTTGATTGGTATTGTGTGGGTCTATTGAATACATGACTTTGTATGAATTTAGAAAATCCTTAAACATTTCGATTGAATTTAAGTAAGGTATGGAATTTTTTAGAAATTTTTTAATGTATTTAGGATGTTCTTTAAGTTCATTAGATATTAATGAAAATACAGGAATTAATTTTATATTTTCATTAGTATTTTTTATTTTCACCATTATAGAGAGCTCTTTTTGTCTTTGTTTGATGATCTTTTCAGGATCAACCAGTTCTAAATTTATTTGTAAATTGTAGCTTCCAAAGAATTTGTTGTTAATTTTTATGTTTTGCTCGTAGGTTTTAAATCCCATTCTTTTTGCTTTAATAATTCCTTCGGTGGTATTTATGTATTTATTAAGTGGAGTTCTACCTATATATTTTTCATTTAAGTAGATATAAGTGTTTGCAATATTAGAATTTATTTTTAAATATGCTCCTGGATTTTTAAACTTGGGTATGATTATTAAAATTGACACTAAACTTAAAAGCAATATTATTGTTATAAAAAATACGTAAATTTTGGGTGCTATTCCTAGAATTGGCTTTAATTTAACTTCAAAAAGCTCAATATTTGAATTCTCATCAATTTCCTTCATCTTTTTAAGTATAGAAAAGTATTTAAATAAGTGTCAATATTTTGTATGATTTAATTCTTGAGGTTAGGTTATGCATTTAAGAAGATTGGATAAATTTGCATCTTTTTTGGTATATTCTATTGAGAGGTACTTGACATATCGAAAAAGAAAGAAGTATTTTTGCAAATTAAGAGCGAAGAAGCGAGGATTTTTGCGCAACTTTTTATTTGATTTTGTAGCTGCAGCAATTTTTGTACTGGTAATAAATCAATATTTCATTCAAGCTTATAAAATACCATCAGGTTCAATGGAAAATACTCTTCAAATAGGGGATTTTTTATTTGTGGATAAATTTTCTTACGGTCCTGAACTTTTGCCAGGATTATTTAAGATTACTGGTTTTAAAACCCCAGAAGAATCCGATATTATTATTTTTGAAAATCCAGAGTATAAATCAAAGGGTGTTTTTTTTGATATCTTTCAAAGAATACTTTACATGTTAACGCTATCTTTTGTTGATCTTGATAGAGATGAATATGGCAATCCTAATGTTAGATTTCTAGTGAAAAGAGGCGTATTTGCAGACGGTAAAATTGTTAAATTTAACAGCGGTAAAGCTTATATTAAAAGAGAAGGCGAAGAAAATTTTATTTTAGAAGATTTTTATTGGGATTTAGTTGGTCAAAATTTTAATATTAAAAAAATTGTGGCAAATGAGGATTATGGAATTTATAGTGATTTTGCTATGTTTGTTGCTTTAAGTCAGTTAAATATAAATTTAAACAGTACTCCCGATTTCTCATTTTTTGATGTTAGAGTGATTGATAGGTTTGAGTTTGAAAGATTGGAATATAAGTATTTATCCGCTTTTATGCCTTATGTTGATTATTATATGGAAAAAGCTATAATAAGGGATTGCGGAATTTATGTTCCTTATGGGTATATTTTGCCAATTGGAGACAATAGAGATAATTCCCATGATGGTAGATTTTTTGGAGTAATTAATAAGAATAAAGTGCTTGGAAGAACCCTGATAATATACCTTCCATTTTCTAGAGTAGGATTTATTTAAAGTGGCTCCATATTTAACTTTCGAACAAAGGCTTTTAAGGAAAAAGCGAAGAAAAATTTTTTTAAAATATGCTTTAACATTTTTAATGTTAAATTTTTTTTTCACAAAGTTTATTTTGCAAATTTTTATGATTAAAGGTAATGATATGTTACCAACAATAACAAAGAATGCTAGTTTATTTTTTGTTGCAACACATATAACATCTTTTTTTATTCCTTTAAAAATGAATGATATTGTTCTTTATGAAGATTTTAGGTTAAGTGATAATTTTTTATTAACTTTAATAAAAGATTTCTTTTTTTTAAATAAAATTTTCAAAAGAGCAAGCTACAAAGTATCAAGAATAGCAGCTGTTCACGGCGATTCTGTGTATGTTAGGGGTTTGAATGTTTTGGTAAATAAAAAGGATACGGATTTTTTTTATTTGAATGGTAATTTGGTTAGTTATTACAAGTTGAATAATTTTTTTAATACGGATGAAGTGGTTAAGTGTTTTATTTTGAAAAAAAATGAAATTTTTTTATTAAATGACAATTTAAGTGTTTTGAATGATTCTAGAATATTTGGCCCTATTAATAAAAGTGCTATTGTTTCTTTTTTGGCCTTTAAAGTAGTGGATTATAAGATTGTTAAATAAAATTTTTGTTGATGCTGATTCTTGTAATTTCAAAATAATAAAATTTTTACAAAAATTTATATTGTACAATAAATCAGAACTTATTATAGTTTCTAATAAGTTTTTGAGGTTAGAAAAGACAGAAAATGTTGCTTTAGAGGTGGTAGACAATGTTGATGCATTTATTTTAAATTTAGTAGACAAGTATAGCCTTGTGGTTACTCGAGATATTTTTTTTGCCAAACTTCTTTTAGATCTTGAGGTTAAGGTTATGAATGATGAGGGTCAAATTTTTAATATAAATAATATAAATTATTTACATTTTAGATCTAAGATTAATTTCAATTTAAAAATTAAGATTAAAAAATATTATGATGAAGATTTTAACAAATCTAGATATGAGAAATTTATAACGAATTTTTATTCTTTATTCTTTAGTTAATTTTTTGTTTTCCAATTTCCATAGGCCTTTACCTTGAGTTAATATGTAAATTGTGTTGTTTGATACAGGAATAATATCGTTAAGACCCGTTTTGCTTAGCTGGGAACCGTTATAAGCTCCAGGCTCTACAGATTTTGAGGGTGCTTGTAAAGCAAAAATCCCTTCTTTATTTTTTGTGAACTCTGCAAACCCATTATTACTTCCTATTAATATTGCATCATTAAATTCCCTTGCAAAGTAACTACTAAATTCACCCACTTCGTCTTGAGTAAATATTGGTGTTGCGTAATTATTTGCACTTGAATAGACTTTAAACTTTGTGTCTAAATTATTATAACCGCCACTCATTACTAAAATTTCAGAAAAACCCCTAATATTTGTTTTAATGATAGGCATTATTTCTTTGGTTTGCTGGTGATCTATGTTTGTATATGTATTGTTATTTGTTTGCCATATTTTAAGAGAATTTCCTGTAATTAAGTTGTCTTCATTTGATATTTGATAAAATTTGTCATTTTTATTAGCTTGTGATGGAGTTTTGTCAGCTCCGTGTAGGTCTAAAATTCTCTCTTGATTATTTTTGTCTATAGCTAAAATATATGCTTCTTTTATGCCATCCTTTCCTACAGATTTTAAGAATTTATATGCGTTTAGCGGTTTTTTAAATTTTGATGTCCAATCTTTTCCATTTAGTTCGTAAACTTCTAGTTCTGAGTTTTTGTTTTGTGCTAAAAGATAGGTTTTGCCAGATACATTTACAATGTCATTTATAAACTCATAAGAATTACTCAAGTCAATTTTTTCAATTTTTCCCTTTTCTTTTTTAAATAAATGCATGGCTGCAATATAGAGAGTTTCTCCTACTAGAGAAATTCCGGTTGGACTTGAGCTTCCTAAAATATTATATTCATGATTTATTTTTTGAAGATTACCTAGTTGGGAAAATATGGATTCGCTTGAGCATGCTAATAGTAAAAATATTAATAGGTTTAAAATTAATCTTTTTTTAAAATAGTTTTCATATTTTTTTTTCATTTTTATCCTACAATTTATTTACATTTACTGTAACTGATAATGATACATTTGCAAAATGTGCCATTTTAGCAGAATTTCCAAATTCAAACATCATCCACCAAGATGTTGTTACTCCAAAAGACCATTTATAGTTAAAATTCCATAAAATTCCAGATCCAAAAGAGATTGTAGGGAGTGCATCAAAAGTTCTTAAATTTGTAATATTATTATTTCTATCTCCATATGTATTAAGAGAAAATCCTACATTTGTGAAAACTGGAATTTGAAATAATTCGCCTATATCAAATATATAGTTTATTGAAAATGTAATAGGTACGCTATAAAAAATTTTGCCCACACTTGAATCTGGATTTAATATATTAAAAGAATGGTTAATATCAAAATTAAACATATATCTTAGTTCAAGTCCAATTGCTAAATTGTTTAAAATATGATACTGGTATTTTATTGCCCCAATGCCTCCTGGGTATAAATTAGTAGGATAAGCTTTTGATAAGTCATTGTAAAAAATGGGTATTCCAACACTTAAATCTATTCCTAAGGTAGAGTTTGTATGCCTATCAATATTAGCTACGGCTTCGATTTTTTTTATATTTACGCCAATTAGCAGGATTGCAATTAGTGTTATAAAAAGATACTTTTTCATTATTCTCCATTCTTTTAAAATTATTACCCCTGTTTATTATAGTTGAAAATAAATTTAATTACAATTTGAAATTTAGTAGCTTAGCTTTTTTTATATTGACAATCTAAGTATAATATTAATAACCCTATTAGGTTTAAGAGGTATATTTTGAATACTGTATTTAATGGGAAAGATTTTGCAAGTAAGTATTATTTAATGCTTAAGGAATTCTTAAAAGACCACAATTTGAAAAATAAAATTGCATTAAAAGTTGTTTTGGCAAATGATGAGCCTGCAAGCAATCTTTATGTTTCAATTAAGAATCGAGTTGCAAAAGAGATAGGCTTGAATGTTGAAGTAATTAAATTGTCTGCTAATTCTGTTCAAAGCGATGTTTTAAAAGTAATTGATAGAGAAAATAAAAATTTAAGTACAGATGGAATTATTGTTCAATTACCTCTTTTGAAGGGTATGGATTTAAATTCTGTTTTAAATGGTATAGTTTCTTCAAAAGATGTTGACGGCTTATCTTTTGTTAATTTAGGTAAAATGATTTTGGGAGATAAAAAAGGATTTATTCCTTGTACAGCTCTTGCTGTATTAAAGATTTTGCGAGACGAAGGAATAAAAACATCTGGAAAAACGGTTGTTGTAGTCGGCAGAAGCCCTCTTGTAGGAAGGCCTATTTCAATATTACTCTCTTCAAAGCCTTATGATGCAACTGTTATTACATGTCACAGTAAAAGCATTTATTTGGATGTTTATTTAAGACAGGCAGATATTGTTATTTCTGCTGTTGGTAAGCCCAAGTTAATAGACAAAAGTATGTTATGTGGAAAACCTTACGTTATTGATATTGGTATTTCTGAAATTAAGACCAATAATGGGAAAGTTCTCTCAGGCGATACAGATTTTGAGAATATTAAAGATTGTGTTAAATTTATTACTCCTGTTAAGGGGGGAATAGGTCCTGTTACGGTTCTTATGTTAATGTTTAACACAATTAAAGCTCATTTGATTAATAATAATATGTTTAATATTTTAGATCGGTTGGAAAAATTGTTGGAGGTGTAAATGTCTGGTCACAGCAAATGGTCAACAATAAAGAGGAAAAAAGGCGCTCTTGATGCAAAGCGTAATAAACTTTTTACAAAGTTAATAAGAGAAATAACTATTGCAGCTAAAATGGGGGGAGGAGATATTGAGTCTAATTCAAGACTAAGGGTTGCTGTTAATAAGGCTAAGATTGCTAATATGCCAAAAGATAATATTGAGAAGGCAATAAAAAAAGGCATTGGTGGTAATGAGGGGGTTGAATATTTTGAAATCACCTATGAGGCTTATGCTCCTTATGGAGTGGCTTTAATGATTAAATGCTTGACTGATAATAAAAATAGAACCTCTAGTGATGTAAAAAGTGTTCTTGCAAAAGCTGGGGGATCTCTTGGTACCCCCGGTTCAGTCTCATACATGTTTTACAGAAAGGGTCTTATTGTTTACAATTTAGAAAAATATCTTGAGGATGAAATAATGGAATTTGCATTAGAATTTGGTGCTGAGGATATTTTAGTTTCAAGCAACGAAGCAGAAGTTATAACAAATCCTGATGATTTTGATAAAGTCTTATCTTTTTTAAGAACTAAATTTAAAGAAGAAGTGGCAGAGATAGCTTTAATTCCTGAAAATAAAATTTCTTTAAACAAAGAGCAAGCAGAAAAAATAATGCTTCTTATTGAAAAGCTTGAGGACTTTGATGATGTTCAGGAAGTAATTCATAATTTGGAGATTCCAGAAGAATTAAGCTAATTTTTTAGCTTAATTTAAATCTTTTCGTAGTAAACTCTGTAGATTTTATTTCCAAAATCATCTGAAAAAAGAATTGAACCGTCATAATACGTGATTATATCAACAGGGCGTCCAAATTTGGAGTTATTGGGCTTTAAAAATCCATGTAAAAAGCTCTTGTAATTTTTTGCTGTTCTAGTTTTTGGGTCAATGTCTAGTGTGCTTATTTTGTATCCAACAGGAGAGGATCTGTTCCATGAACCATGTTCTGCTATGAATAATTTATTTATATATTCTTTTGGAAAGTTATTTCCTTTGTAAAAGTGTATTCCAAGTGGAGCTACGTGTGCAGGAAGTTCATAAATAGATGGACTAAATTTAGTGTTTTTAGGGGCTTTGTTATAAAAATTGTGATTTTTTTGGTTTTTCCCAAATACATAGGGGAATCCAAAATGCTCTTTATATGTAATTATTAGGTTTATCTCATCTGGAGGAATGTTGTCTCCCAATCCGTCTTGGCCATTGTCGCTAAAATACATTTCGTTGCTAGTTGGATGAAAATCAAATCCAACTGAGTTTCTTACTCCAAAAGCTATTATTTCTTCTTTTTTTGTTTTTAAATCTATGCTGAGAATTATTGCTTCTTTTTTTGGGGGAATTTTAGCATTATGTTGAGATCCTATGTTTACTATTAATTTGTTATTTTTAGGATCCACTTTGATATAGCGTCCAGAGTGGATTTTAGAATTATGTTTTGGTAAAAGTGAAAAAACTTGCATTTCCCATGTATAGTCTTTATTTGTTGTTATGCTTTTATTAATTTCTTCTTTTACATTTTTAACTACATATATTTTATCGACAGAAGATATATACAATTTATTGTCCCAATAAGCAATGCCAATAGGGTTTTTTAGGGTTTTTGCTATGGTATAAATTTTTTTGTTTTTTGTTACAAAGTATGCAAAAGTACTCCCAGATCCTATGAATATGTTTCCATCTTGATCGCTTGTAATTCCTCTTGGTTTTTCAATTGTATTATTTAAAAAAATTTCGACTTTAAATCCATTTGGAACTTTTAGTGCACTTACTGTTTCTTCTGCTGCCAGAGTTGTAGATGAGATTAAAAAAATAGTTGTAATTAATTGAAAATAGCTATTTAGAAATTGATTTTTCATTTAGTATCCTTTTCTTATTTTAAGATTTTTGCTTTAAATTGGGTGTTTCTGTGTAATATAATTTAATTATATGATAAATAAGATTTATGGTAAAGTTATAGAAAAAAAAGAATCTAGTTTGGTTTTAATGACCGCTGTTTTTGAATTTGAGCTTTTAGTTAGTGCATTTTGCCTTGATAATTTTAAGTTGTCAGACAAAGTTGAACTATTTACCTATCTTTATACAAGAGAAAATGAATTAAAACTTTTTGGATTTTTAAATTCAGACGAAAGAGAGACTTTTAAAAGACTTATTGGAGTAAGTGGAATAGGGCCAAGGGCTGCTTTGAGAGTGCTTTCTAGTATAAGGTATAATGAGTTTAAAGATGCTATTGATAGAGAAGACATTGAGCTTGTTGCTAAAATCAAAGGTATTGGCAAAAAAATGGCTGGCAAGATGTTTTTACATCTTCAAGGTAAACTTTTGATTAATAATGAGCTTGAATCTAGCCTTTTTGGATTTAAAGAATTAGAAGAATCGATTGTTAGTATGGGATTTGACAGAAGAATTGTGAGTAGTAAGCTTAAGGAGGCTTTCAATCTAGTTGAATTTTCAAATTTAAAAGACTCTGAAAAGGAGCAGTTTTTATTTAAGGAGGTTTTAAAAAGAATGTCAAATTAATTTTAGTTTTTGTTAGTTTTTGGTAGTTATAAAAGTTATAAAATAGTCTTTAGTCTTTAAGGGGTATTTTTATGAAAGACGAAAATAGTATAAGCTTTTTAAGTTCTAATGAAAATTATTTATATGATAAGAGTGAAAATGAGCTTAGGCCTAAAGTCTTTGAAGATTTCAAAGGTCAGGCTAATGTTAAAGAAACCCTTAGTATTTTTATAAGAGCTTCTAAAGAGAGAGATGAAGCTTTAGATCATGTTTTTTTAAGTGGTCCACCAGGTCTTGGAAAGACTACTCTTGCAAGTATTATTGCCTTTGAGATGAATGCTTCGATTAAGATTACATCAGCTCCGGCTTTTGACAAGCCTAAAGATATTATTGGAATTTTAACAGGTCTTGATGAGAAGAGTGTTTTGTTTATTGATGAAATACATAGACTTAGACCAATAATAGAAGAAATGCTTTGTATTGCTATGGAGGATTATGAGCTAGATTGGGTAATCGGGCAAGGAGCTAATGCAAGAACAGTTCGAATGCCACTTCCAAAATTCACATTGATTGGAGCTACTACTAAACCAGGAAAAGTAACATCTCCACTTTATGCGAGATTTGGAATTACTGCAAGATTTGAACTTTACAGCGAAATAGAGCTTGTTGAGATAATAAAGAGAAATTCTATTATTTTAAATATTGAAATAGAAGAGGATGCTGCTTTTCTTCTTGCAAGAAGTTCAAGAGGAACTCCTCGTATAGCAAATAGATTGCTAAGACGAATAAGGGATATTGCTCAGGTAACTGGGAGTTTGGTTGTTACTAGCGATATTGTTGCAATTGGGCTTGAAATGCTTAGAATTGATGGGGAAGGTCTAGATGAGCAAGATAGAAATATTTTAAGAAGTTTAATATTGAAGTTTAATGGAGGCCCTGTAGGTGTTGATACTTTAGCTATTTCTGTGGGGGAAACAGCGGATTCTCTTGAAGACTTTTATGAACCTTATTTAATTATGAAAGGATTTATTAGCAGAACCCACAGGGGGCGTAAAGCCACTGAGTTCGCGTATCTCCACTTAAACTTAGAGATGAAAGAGGACAATCTTAATGAAAACCAAGGAGTTTCATTTTAATTTACCCTATTCTTTAATAGCTCAATATCCAAGTGAAAAAAGAGGATCTTCAAGGTTAATGGTCTTAGATCCTAAATTGCAAGAAATTTACCATGAAAATTCTGTAAACAATATTTTAAAATATATAGATAGTGATACTTTTATTGTTTTTAACAATTCAAAAGTTAGAAAATCAAGAATATATGCAGAATCAGAGCTAGGTAGTGATGTTGAATTTTTAATTTTGGATAAAATTGACACCGATTTATTTACTGCATTAATTTCTAAGTCTAAAAAGCAAATTGTTGGCAGTGTTTACAAATTTCCTGAAGGATTAATAGGTAAAATTTTGTCAAAAAATGGTAGTGAGATTGTTTTAAAATTTGATAATGATGTTGGGGAAGATTATTTTGAAAAACATGGTTTTGTTCCTATACCTCCTTACATTAAAAGAGATTATGATAAAATAGATGAAGATCGATATCAAACCATTTATTCTAAATATGTTGGGTCTGCAGCTTCTGCAACTGCGGGGTTGCATTTTAGCAGGGATTTATTTACTTTTTTTGAAAAGAACAATATTGAATATGATTTTATTACTCTTCATGTGGGTCTTGGCACTTTTCTTCCTGTAAGATCAAAAAAGGTTGAAGAACATAATATGCATTTTGAAACTTTTTTAATAAAAGATTGTGTGGCTGATAGATTGGAGAAGGCTAAATTTCTTGGTAAAAAAATTTTATCAATTGGTACTACAACGCTTAGGGCCTTAGAATCATCTTATGACGATGAACTTAAGAAGTTTAAAACAGGTCAGCAAAGTACAAATCTTTTTATTTATCCCGGTAAAAACTATTGTTTCAAATTTGTAGACATGCTTTTTACAAATTTTCACACACCACAGTCTACTCTTTTGATGTTGGTCTCTGCATTTGCAGGTAAAGATTTTGTGTTTAGCTCTTATGAAGAAGCTATAAAGAAAGGGTATAAATTTTTTTCTTATGGTGATGCTATGTTAGTTTTAAATCATATATAGATATTAGTTGTGAATTATTTTAATATTTAAGTTGTGATAGAGGTTTAATTTAGTTAATTAATTATTAATTATTGGAGGAAAATGTATGAATACTTCTCTTTTTCAGCAAGAAAGGCAAAAGTATATTCCCAAATTGCCAAATATTTTAAAAAAAGATTTTAAGAATATTAATTTAGTTTATGGAGAAAAGACTGAGGCAATTCAAGATAGACAGGCTTTAAAGGAATTTTTTAAGAATACTTATGGGCTTCCGGTTGTAAGTTTTACCGAGGGCGAGTCTAATCTGTCTTTTTCAAAAGCTTTAAATATTGGAATTATTCTTTCTGGAGGACCTGCTCCCGGTGGGCACAATGTTATATCTGGTATTTTTGATGCAATAAAAAAATTTAATACAAATTCAAAACTTTTTGGATTTAAGGGGGGCCCTTTAGGCCTATTAGAGAATGACAAAATTGAACTTACTGAGAGTTTAGTAAATTCTTACAGGAATACTGGAGGCTTTGATATTGTATCTTCTGGAAGAACAAAAATAGAAACGGAAGAGCATTATAATAAAGCCTTATTGGTTGCCAAAGAAAACAATCTTAATGCAATTGTTATTATTGGTGGCGATGATTCGAATACCAATGCCGCTATTCTTGCAGAGTATTTTAAAAAAAAGGGAGAAGATATTCAGGTTATTGGAGTTCCAAAGACAATTGATGCTGATCTTAAAAATGATCATATTGAAATTTCATTTGGATTTGATTCTGCTACAAAAGTTTATTCTGAGATGATAGGCAATCTATGTCGAGATGCTATGTCGACTAAAAAATATTGGCATTTTGTCAAACTTATGGGCAGGAGCGCATCTCATGTTGCTTTGGAATGTGCTTTAAAGACCCACCCAAACATTTGCATTGTCTCTGAAGAGGTTTTGGCTAAGAAGAAAACTTTGTCTGAGATTGTTGATGAAATGGTGTTTGTTATTTTAAAGAGATCTTTAAATGGAGATAATTTTGGAATAGTTATAGTTCCCGAGGGTGTAATTGAGTTTATTCCAGAAGTTAAGTCTTTAATGGTTGAATTATGCAATATTTTTGATAAGAATGAGAGTGAGTTTAAGGGACTTAATGCTGAAGGAATGAAAGAAGTTTTTGTTACTAAGCTTAGTGATTATATGAAGAGAATTTATTTGTCCTTGCCTTTGTTTATTCAATTTGAACTTATAAATTCAATTTTAGAAAGAGATCCTCATGGAAATTTTAATGTTTCAAGAGTTCCTACTGAAAAATTGTTTATTGAAATGGTTCAATCAAGATTAAGCGATATGAAAAAAAAAGGAGAATATAAGGGAAGCTTCATTCCAGTTGATCATTTCTTTGGCTATGAAGGTAGAAGCGCTTTTCCTTCTAATTTTGATAGTGATTATTGCTATAGTTTAGGTTATAATGCTGCTGTGCTCATTTTAAATGGCCTTACAGGTTATATGTCTTGTATAAAAAATTTAAATTCAAAACCAACTGATTGGATCGCAGGAGGAGTTCCTCTAACAATGTTGATGAACATGGAAGAGAGGTATGGAGTGCAAAAGCCTGTTATAAAAAAAGCTCTAGTTGATTTAGAAGGGAGAGCGTTTAAGGAGTTTGTTGAAAATCGTGATAAGTGGGCTTTGAATAATTTGTATTTATATCCAGGCCCTGTGCAGTATTTTGGTTCTTCTGAGATTGTTGATGAAATAACTGAGACTTTAAAGTTAGAATTATTAAAGTAGAAAATTTATGCTTATTGGAAGCTTATTATTGCTTTTTAGTGTTTTGAATATTTATTCAAATTCATCCAATTATTCCAAGCTGAATTTTAATTATTTAAAGTTAAGTATTTCTAAAAATTTGCCATTGCAAGATAAATTAACTTCCAGTGGCAAATTTGTTTCTCAAAAAAAAAATAATATTAATATACCTGTTGTTGATAAGGACGATTCTTTTCTTTATAAAAATATTCAAGAGAATAAAGCTTTAAATCTTGAGAATGATATTGAGTCAAAATCAGTAAAAGATTTGTATAGGTTTTCAGCTATTAGTATTGGATCTTTTCCAATAGCTTTATTTTTGAGCTTGTTTTTTTTCGATGTAGGATACTATTTTTATAGCGGAATGAATGCAAATTACGTTCCATATCCTTTTTCAAATGGTCCTATTTTTTCAAAAGATGAAATTTATAAAAAATTTATTATTTCGGCTTCTATTGGGGCTATGGTTGCATTAACTATTGCTTTGATTGATTATTTGCTTCAGTGATATGATAAGACTTAAGAGAGAATTTACTGTTAAAGAAAATGCTTTAAGATTGGATCTTTACTTGTCAAATAATTTGGAGGGTTTTACTAGAAGTCAGATTAAAAGAAGAAATGTAGAAGCGTTTAAAAAGAATAATGGAAAATTTTTTAAGATAAAATTGTCTAAACCTGTTTTTAAGGATGACGAAATGCTTATTGAATTTGACGAGGAGAGTAGTCAGATTGATTGTCTTAGGCCTAGCAATATTCCTATTGCTATAATTTATGAGGATTCTAATATTATTGTTTTAAATAAGCCACAAGGAATTTTAAGTCATCCTGGAATATCGCATTGGGATGATACTGTTGTGAATTTTCTTTTATACCATATAAAAGGATTGAAAATTAATTTTAATGAAGAAAAAATTCGACCCGGAATTGTTCATAGATTAGACAAAGATACTTCTGGAGTGTTAATTTGTGCGAAAAACATTAGTACTTTAAGGTTTTTAGCGCAGCAGTTTAAAGATAAAAGGATAAATAAAGTCTACATTGCAATTGTTAAGGGCAATTTTAATAGTTTTATTGGAAGTATTGAATCTTTTATAGATAGAGATAAATACAATAGGAAAAAATTTAGTGTTTCTAAAGATAAAGGCAAAAAAGCATTAACAGAATATAAATTATTACTCAATTTTGGGGGATATTCCCTTTTAGCTTTAAAACCTAAAACTGGTCGTACACATCAATTGAGAGTTCATATGAAATATCTTAATTTTCCAATATTAGGAGATGATGTTTATGGCAGAGTAGATAGCAGTTTTAAAAAAATAACTTTGATGCTTCATTCTTATAAGCTTGAAATTGATGTTGGAAATGGAAGTAAATCTTTTAGGAAATTCATTTCTGAATTTCCTAAAAGATTTGTTATTTTTTTGTCAAATTTTTACAAAAGTGACGAATTGAATTTAATTATTGATAATTTGGTTCTCTTGTTAAAAGATTTTTAATTTAAAATTTCTTGTTTTTCTTGTTTTAATGAAATTGAATTAGTTATTATTTTTCCTCCAGTAATTTCATTAGTGTTAATAATGGTAATGAAACAATTTGGATCAACTTTTTGTGATATATACTTAATTCTTGACAAACGCATTATTGGGACTACTATAAATACTATGGTTTTTTCTGTCCCTGCCCAAGCTCCTTTTCCACTTATTAATGTAGCAGCTAATTTTAGCTTGTTTGTAAGAAGATAAGCAATTTCTTTTCCTTTATCCGAAATGATTAATATTGCTTTTTGATTGCCAAATCCGCTGCTTGTTTTGTCTGTCATGATAGATGTTACAAATGATGCTATTAGTGTATAAAGAGCGATTTCAATATTAAATAAAAAGGATGCAAGTATTAATACTACTAAATTAACTATGAAGTTTGTTGTTCCAATACTAATTGAATATTTTTCTTTAATTATCATTGCAATTATATCTGATCCTCCTGAAGACCCTTTACCTTTAAACACTAGCCCAAGCCCGAGCCCAGAAATAAGGCCAGCTAATATTGATACAAGCATCATATCGTTAAGATGTATTTTACTTTGTAAAAACTGTGAGTAGTTTATAATGATAGAATATAATCCCATTGCAATCCAACTTTGAATGATGAATGTTATATTTAAAAATTTTATTCCAATAAGAAATAATGGGATGTTTAATGCAAATATTGTCCATCCTAAATTGAAGCTTGCCAGGTAATGCAGCATTAATGAAATGCCCCCAATTCCCCCACTAAGAAGTCCGTGAGGAATGTATAAAATATTTGTGGAAATTGCCATTAGCGTTGAGCCCAAAGCTATTTGTATTGTGCTATCAAATATTAATTTAGGATTTTTAGTAATAGTTTTTATTTTTTTTGCTAGTATTATGAATAACAATTTGAGTTTTTTTTTAATCCTGCGACAACTTATCTTTTTTTTCTTTTTCACTTAACACCAGATTTACTTTTAAGCCATAAAATAATTTACTTGAATTTTATATTAATTTTGCAAAAAAAACAATTTTATTCCCTTTTTTTATTTTTTTTGATATCATGTTCATGAAACTATGGCGATGAATTATGTAAAATTTATAGTATTAATAGTTCTGCTTTTTTTTTATATTTGGTTTTTTATTATCCTCAGAATGAAAAGGATTAATCTGTTTTTATTAGAGAAAATTAAAAATGGAGCAAAAATTTTAGACATTCGATCTCCCAAAGAATATAATAAGTCGCATTATTTGAAATCAATTAACATTCCTTTTAATAATTTATTTGCTAAAAAAGATAAGTTGGGTGATTTTGAGTCCCAAATAATTGTTTATGGTAAAAGTTTTAATAAGTCTTACGAGGCTAAAAAAGTTTTAAAAAGTATGGGATTTAAGAATGTATTTGTGGCTGGTACTTTAAAAGACATGCCGCAAATGGAAAAAAAGAAGTTAGTTGATGGCTAAGATTATTGGGATATCTGGTGGTTCTGGAAGCGGAAAAACTACAGTTGTAAGCAAGATTAGTGAGTTTATTCCAGAGTTTGTCCTTATCTCTCAAGATAATTACTATAAGAGCGTGGGTGATTATGAATATGAGTTTTCTAAGGTAAATTTTGATCATCCGGATGCTTTTGATAATAATTTGTTTTATGAACATTTGAAAAATTTAAAAAAAAATAGCCCAATAGACATGCCTCTTTATGACTTTATTAATCATAAAAGGCAGCTTAAAACGGTTTTGGTTGTTCCAACTCCTGTTGTTATTGTTGAAGGTATTATGATTTTTGTTGAAGAGAGGATAAGAAATTTAATAGATCTTAAAATATATATTGATACCCCAAATGATATTAGATTTATTAGGCGTTTAAGGAGAGATATTTCTAAAAGGGGACGTACTTTAGAATCGGTTATTGATCAGTATTTAAGCACCACTAGATGGGGCTATTATAGGTTTATTGAGCCTACCAAAGAATATGCTGACCTTATTATTCCTGAAGGAGGTCACAATGATAAAGCGCTTTATGTGCTTTCAACTTTTCTTAAGTCCTTAAGTAAAGAAGGGTTAGATTTTATCTAAATTAATGATATTGGATAGTAATCGATTTCAATGTAAACAGTATTTGTTATTTTTACCTTTTCTCTTGTTTTATTAACTAGTTTTTCAAGCAAGCTGTAGGATTTTGACAAATATATTATATTGTATCTGTAATTTTTAGATATTTTTTTCATAATAGCTTCTGATGGGCCTAAGTGATCAATTCCTTCTTGCAAAAATTCTTTAGATTTTTCAAAAAATTCCCAGCATTTTTGTTTAACAGATTCTTCATTTTTACTTCTAAATACTATTCTAATAATTTTGTTAAAAGGAGGATAGTTTAATTTTTTTCTTATATCTAGTTCTTGTTCGTAAAATTGTTCATATTGGTTCTTATAAGCATATTTTATGGCATAATAATTAGGATTTTTTGTTTGTATAATAATTGTGTTATCATCTTTAAATCTTGCGACTCTTCCCATAATTTGTGAGAGTGTTGTAAAAATTCTTTCGCTGCTTCTAAAGTCAGGTAATCCTATTCCAATGTCTGCATTGATTATGCCTAGTGTTTTTATATTTTCAAAATTGAATCCTTTTGCAATGATTTGTGTTCCTATAAGTATGTCTATTTCTTTATTTTCAAACTTATTTATTGAATTGATATTTTCTATTTTTGTAATATCAGAATCTATTCTTGCAATTTTTGCATTTGGCAAAAATTTTTTTAACTCTTTTTCAACAAGTTGAATTCCATAAGTTTTGTATTTAATGTCTTTTGATTTGCATTGAGGACAATAGTTTGTTGTTTTTGTTTTATAGCTACAATAGTGACATGAAAGTTTGTTTTCTTTTTTGTAGTAAATTAGACTAAATGAGCAATTTGGGCAACAAATTATATGCCCACATTCGTTGCATTCGAGATTTTTTAGGTATCCCCTTTTATTAATGAAAATTAAAGATTGTCTTTTTTCATTTAAACTTTTTTGTATACTGTATAATAGTTCTGATGAAATTGTGCTGGGTTCTTTTTTCATATTTATTATTTTTATATCTTCTATTTTGTTTTGAGAGAATTTGTTTTGCATTATTATTTTTTTTATTTGGTTATGTTTCATTGCGTGGTATGCTTCAAGAGAAGGTGTTGCGCTTCCCATTATAAATTTAGCATTAAATTTTTTTTGCAAAAAAAATGATATGTGTCTTGAATGAAATCTTGGAATATTTTCAGATTTGTATGTAGTTTCGTGTTCTTCGTCCATAATTATTAATTTTAATTTGGTAAAAGGTAGCATTAGTACACTTTTAATGCCAATAACAACCAGACTTTCTCCATTTTTGACTTTATTCCATATTAAATTTTTATTAGAATTTGGAACTTTAGAGTTATATTCATAAATTTTATGGTGCATATTTAATGCATATTTTATTCTTTTTATTATTTGATATCCTAATGATATTTCAGGAATCAAGAAAAGTACTTGTTGTTCTAGTGTTAAGTAGTATTCACACAATTTGATAAATATTTCAGTTTTTCCAGATCCAGGTATTCCAAAAAGGTAAAAAATATTGGTTTTTTCTGATCCAATAATTTCTTTGTAAATATTTTGTTGTTCAGTGTTTAGTTGAAGGGGCTTTTTATGAGCTGGATATGGATACTCATTTATTAAAGGTAATATTTGATTTTTTTTAGATTTTGAATTTTTAGGCAGCCCAAAGAATAAAGTTTCTCCAAATCCCGAAAATGTTTTTCTACTAATCCAATGTGCTAAATCAATGTTATGTTCTGTTATTATTTTAGTTTTATCTATTATTTTAATAATGTCTTTTATTTTAAATTCAAATTTTTCTTTAAATTCGTTTTCAAAATATTTTTTAATAATTATTCCAATTTTATTAGAGCCATTAAAATTAACCATTACCCTTATTCCAATTTCTAGATTCAAGTTAAATCTGTAAAAAAAAAGTTTATTTAAAGGAATATTTATTGCAATTTCATAGTAATAATTTGAATGACGATGTTCAACCATATTTTATTATGCCTTTTATTATTTTTAAATCTTGCCATATTTCTTTTTTTAATTCTGGATTTTTTATTTGATTTGTAGGAAGGTATGTTAAAACCAGCGGAATACCTTTAAATCTTAGTTCTATGCCTCTTACAATTTGAATTCTTAATGGTTGATTTAAGAAAAAATCTATTTCTTCGCAAGATAAAATTGCTTTGGGGTTTTTGTTGCTGATTTCCAAGTTAAGTGATTCAATAGTATCTATTATTTTATAATTGTGCATGTTTATGCTTTTGCACCATTTTTTTATAATATCTCTTGAAGATTCGTTAAGATGGTTTTTGTTTACATATATTATGATGTAATTGCTTATACTTTTTTCTTGTAAACCATTATTTGATAATAGGCCCGTTAAGTTTTTGGTTTTTAAGGCTGCCCCGGGTATTTCTGTAGGTTCTTTACTATTTTCATTTTTTTGATAAATTTTAACATTTTTAACTTTTTCTATTTTTTGTTTAATCTCAATATCTATTTTTTCAAGATTTTCTGTAATTTTGCCTTCAATATTATTTGTCAATATTTTAAGTAAAAAAAGTTTTTTAGCTAAAATATTGTTATTCATAATAAACCTTGTCTAAAAATAAAGCATTTGCGGGTGCAGTTGTTCTTGCAAGATTTCTATTTTTTGATTGTAGTATTTCTTCAAAAGTAAAAATTGATTCGTTTTTTATTTCGATATCTAGCATTGTACCTACTATTGATCTTACCATTTTCCACAAAAAAGAAGATCCTATTATTTCAAAAATAATATATTTTCCCTTTTTTTTAAATTTGGCAAAATGTATGTGCCTAAATTTGGATTTGCTTCTATCTTTTATGCATGAAAATGTGGTAAAATCGTGACTTCCAATTAATATTTTAGCCATTTGGTTTAAATTACTTATGTTTAGTTTTTTATTTACATAATAAGCTTGATAGCCTTCCCAGGGGTAGTAGTTATCGCTGTTTAATATACAGTAACTGTATTTTCTTTTTTGAGCGCTAAAACGTGGATGAAATGAATTTTTCACATGCTTGAGTTTTAGTATTTTTATACCAGATTTTAATAAAATTGCATTTAAAGCTTTTTTTAGATTGTTTAGCTGAATATCGATGTTCATATTAAAAGTTATTATTTGTCTTTTTGCATGGACTCCTTTATCTGTTCTTCCGGATGAATGAATCTTTATTTTTTTTTTGTTGATTTTCATTAGAGCTTTTTCAATTTCTCCTTGAATTGTAGGTTTTGTTGGTTGTATTTGAAATCCATGATATATAGATCCGTCATAAGCGATTTCAGCTAATATTTTTTTCATTTATTTAAGATTTTTCATTTCCTTTGATATTTTAAAGTAAACTTCTTTGATTTTGTCTAAAAGTATTGAAGGTTTTTCTTTTGAAGATTTACCCATTCCTGCTATCTTAGAAAGAGTAGTTTTTATGTCGTTTAATTGTTTGTATCTGTATTCTTTATTGTCCTTATTTCCATAAAAGTATTCTAGAAGGCCTGATAAGTAAAGAACACTGTCATAGCCATAATTTTTGTCTGTATCTGGGCCAAATATGGTTGACGAGCTAACAGGTTCTGAATTGTCTTTGTCTTTTTCGATAACCAGTTTATAAAGATATGCAGCTTTGTGGTAAAATATTTTTTGAAGATAATTATAGTTTTTGTCTGGTTCTTCTTTTTCAAGGTCTTCAAATGTCCAAGCGGCTCTTATTGCTGATTTTGCTTGATTTAATGTGGGGTTATGGTTCTTTTCAAGATGCTCATAACATAGCATGGCAAGAATATAGCTTGCAGCTCCTTCTTTTAATGTTCTAGATTTGCTAAAGTTGATCATATTATCAAAAATAGCATTTATTTTTTTTCTTTCGGATTTTTTATTTTGCAAAATTTCTTTTTTGTTTTTAGGAATTGAATTAAATTCGTTTGGGAATGTTGCAAAGTAGCATTTTGGACATACTATTACAGAATATATTCTAGGATAAATATTGCCATATTTTTCGTTTTTTATATATTCTCTTTTTAGATCAATTTTCAACTTTCCAGCTATTAATCTGCTACTTCCAGTCAAAAGTTCTTCTTTTTGAAATTTAAAAGAGCATATTGGGCACTCAATTTTTTCTTTTGTAAAATATGATATTTTTTTCATGAATTAATTTTCTACCATTACAAATGCAATAGCGTACTCCTTTTCATGGGATATTGTTAGGTATAGTTTTAAATTCATTTTTATTGCAAATTTTTCAATTTCATTATGCAAACAAAATTTTGCATTTCCTTTTAAAGATTTTATTACCTCAATATCTTTAAGACTGTAATTTATTTTATATTGCAATAGTGGAGTTAATGCTTTGATTAAAGATTCTTTAGCTGCAAATTTTCCAGCTAAACTTTCTATAATGTTGCCCCCTTTTAATTTAAAATTTTCAATCTCTTTATATGTAAAAAATCTCTCCAATTTTTTTTTATTTTCTAAAAAACTTTTAAATCTTTCAACTCTTATTATATCACATCCTATTGACCTCATGGTTTGACCCCTGAGCTTTCAATTATTTCCAGTTTTATTTTTTTAGGTTCATAATCATATATTTCTGTTTCATTGATATTCTCTTTAAGAATTATATTTGTACTAATATTGTAAACCCCAGGAGTTTTTATATTTGCTAAATCAAAAGCAAAGCTTATATTTTGATTGTTTATATGGGTTTTAATTTGTTTTTCAGGAAGCCTTGTTTTTATTTTTACAAACGCTTTGTTTTCTGAGTTTATTTTTTCTCTATCTTTAATCTCAAGGCCATTTTTTAGGTTATTAAAAATAAGATTAGGAGATTTTATTGTTGAGTATGAATATTTTTTGTTTAAATAAATATTGATTACTACATGATTTTTTTCAAACACAACTAGGGGATTTGGGGGAACTACTTCAAGATAATCTGATACAAATAGGGTTCTTGTATCAAACTCTTTGACGTTGGTTTGAATAGTGTTTATTTTTTTAAGCTCTTGTTCGGGGCCACATACCAATAAATGTTCGGGTAATATATTGTATTTTGCAATAAAATATTCGCCTTTACCATCTTTTTCTATAAGTTTAAATTTAGGTTCTATTTTTACTAATTTGGAGATTTTGTTATCAAGATTTAGCACCACATTTGTTTTTGAAAGTTTATATTCTGCAATATGTATTGAGTTAAGATTTTTTATTTTTATTGGTAGCTTATATTTTCCAGGAATCTTTATTTTTGATGCTTCAATAAATAATATTATTTTATTAAGATCAAGGTATTTTAAGTCATCTTTGTTAACTTTTATTGTAATCTTGACTTTGCTAAAGTCAGGAATTTTTCCAAGAGCTATTTGATCATTTAAGATAATGTCGAATTCTTTTTCAGTTGTTATTGATTCAATTTTATTGAAATGAAACGCTACAAGCATTAGAATAGCTATTAAAATAGAAATGGCTTTATTTTGCCAATCATCGAATAGTAAACCTATTATATTTGTTATTTTTTTGCTTATTTTCATTATTTTACTCTATTAGCTCGAGATTCAATTTATTTCTAATTTCATTTAAACTTAAATTGTATTCCAATTTTGCATTGATTGTAATAGAAATAGATCCAGTCTCTTCGGAGGTTATTATTGTTATTGCATCAGAATTTTCAGAAATCCCAAGTCCTGCTCTGTGTCTTGTTCCAAATGCTTTGCTAATAGAATCAACATTAGATAATGGTAAAAATGAGCCTGCATATTTTAATTTATTTTTACTAATTATTACAGCTCCATCGTGAAGAGGGGTTTCGCGCTCAAATAGTGATATTAACAGCTCGCTAGATACTAGTGCATCAATTTTAGTTCCTTTGTTTATTATTTGCTCCAGTTGTATTTTTTTTTCAATGCATATTAGGCTGCCAGATTTGCTTTCAGATAGGTGTTGAACTGCTTTTAGGATTTCAGAAATAACTTTTAAAGTTTCTTCTTTTTTATTTGAAAGCTTAAAAGCTAAATTGAAATTTCCAATTTGCATTATTATTTTTTTTATTTCTTGATTAAAAAGTATAACTATTGCTATTGGTAATATATTGCCTATATAATTTAACAACCAACTAATAGTATAGAGATTTAAATAATATGAGATAATTCCTATAGAGATGATGGTTAACATTCCTTTTAGTAGATTTGTAGAATAAGAATTGATTACATTTTTGTATATGTAGTATACTAGGATGCTCATTAAGCTTAGATCTAAAATTCTTGAAAAAGTATCTTTTATTTGATTTAAATCATTTATGTCTATCACAAATTTTCTACTCAATGCTAAAACACTGTACTTATTAATCTATATTAGTATAATATAAAATATATAAATAAGCATAGTTTACAATTATTACAATTAAATTAAATTGTTTTTGAATTTATGAATGAAAGAGAAAATATTATAGCTTTAATATTTGATTTTGATAATACTCTTATTTATGGTAATATGCAGCAAGTATTGTTTGATGAGTATTGCGTTGATTCTTGTTCTTTTTGGAGAGAAGTTGAAAGCTTAGAGTATGTTTATAATCAAAATGGTTATAATATAATTTCTAATGAAATGATATATTTGTCTCATTTTTTAACCTATGTAAGAGAGGGGTTTTTTAAAAGTCTGGATAATAAAGTATTATTTAATTTAGGTGCTAAGTTAAGATTTTTTGAAGGGGTTATTGGTTTATTTGATGAGATATCTAAAATAAATAAAAATTTGGAAAATAATAATTCTCAAGTTAAGATTTATATTGTTTCAAGTGGGTTTAGACAAATGATTTTGGGAAGCAAAATTGCACCTTATGTGAGCAAAGTGTGGGCATGTGAGTTTATAGACTCTTATTTGATGCCTTTTTATGAACTTAGAGATAAAAAATTTTCTAAAAATAAGGTTTTAAGCAGTGTTTGTTACTTTGTAGATCATACAATAAAAACCAGAGTTATTTTTGAAATTAATAAAGGTTCTTATGAGAAGATTAATCAGAGAGTACCAGAGAGTAAAAGACAAATTCCTTTTAAAAATATATTTTACATTGCAGATGGATTTAGTGATATTCCGGCATTTGAAATCTTAAACAATATTTTGAATCATTGTGGAAATACTTTGACGGTGTATCATGGAAATGATACGAATGCAAAAAAATTGTTTTATGAAAATAGAGTAGGAGATTTTGCTGAGGCTGATTATAGTAAAGGCACCAAATTGTATAATTGGATAATGGAAAAAATTTGCTTGAGTGTTTAATTCATTATTACTTTTGTTTAGTTGATAAAAACAGTATAAAAAACAAAAAGAGGGAATATGTTTAAAGATTTAAATACAAATCAAGGGTTAAGGCCTTGGAGAATAGAATCTGTTTTTCATTGTATTGTCATAGTTTTAATATTTATTGGGGCTTTTAAAATAGCAGAAGCGGTATTTAAACCTTTGGCTATTTCTATAGTGTTGGGATTTTTGGTTTATCCCGTTTATACTTTTTTGGCAAGATTTAAAGTTCCGAAGTTTTTGATAGTTTTTCTTATATTTTTTTTATTATTTTCTTTTTCTTATTTAATTTTTAGTTTTGTTTATTACAGTGTTACTGTTTTAATGAAGCAATTACCCTACTATCAAAATCAATTAGCATTCATTATGAAAGACGTGCTTAGTCGCTATAAAGTTGATAGTTCTGTTATTAATGATATAAATTTTTCTGGTTATATTTATCCGTTTTTAACAAGAGCTTCTAATGAGATTATTGGATTTACAAGTAGCTTGGTAGTAGTATTTTTGTTGTTGTATTTTTTGCTTTCAGAAATACATGTTTTTGGAATGAAACTTGATAAAGCGTTTAAAAAGCCAGTATCTACTAGATTTATTGGGGCTTTAGATACGATCAATAATCAAATTGGCAAATATTTAGGGATAAAAATTCTTGTAAGCTGCTTAACAGGTATTTTAGTGTTTATTGGATTAACTTTGTTTGGGCAAGATTTTCCTCTTGTTTGGGCAGTTCTTACTTTTGTTTTCAATTTTATTCCTAGTATTGGGTCTATATTAGCTGTGTTTTTTATTGTAATAACATCTTTAATTCAATTTTATCCAAATTTAAACATAGTGCTTTATATTTTTCTATACAATACTTCTGTTCAAATGTTGATTGGAAATATTCTTGAGCCGAAAATGCAGGGAAAAAGACTTGATATTTCACCATTTTTACTCTTATGTTTTTTGTTTTTTTGGGGTTGGCTTTGGGGTATTGTGGGCCTTTTAATAGCTTATCCTTTTACTGTGATTGTAAAGGTAATAGTTGACAATGTAAGTTGGCTAAAGTCTTTTTCGGTATTTTTAGGTGGTTCTGAGATTTTAAGCAGTATTAGCCATGTTTCAGGCAAAGATGAGGAGATTTAATTTTGAAAAGAAAGGTTATGCTTACGGGAGATAGACCCACTGGAGCGCTGCATTTAGGACACTATGTGGGATCTGTAGTAAATCGATTAAAATTTCAAGAAGAGTATGAGACATATTTTATTATAGCCGATTTACACACTTTGACTACAAAACCCGATTTGAAAAGCATCAATACAATACCCTTTAATGTTAGAGAAATGGTTTTAGATTATCTTGCTTGTGGGATTAATCCTAATAAGGTTAGTATATATTTGCAATCAGCTATACCCGAGCTCATCGAGCTTTATTTAATATTTTCAATGATTGTTACTGTTGCTAGGTTGCAAAGGATTCCCAGCATAAAGGATATGAGTATTGCTGCCGGACTTAAAGAGATTCCTTATGGTCTTTTAGGATATCCCGTTCTTATGAGTGCAGATATTTTAATGGCAAAAGCAAATTTAGTTCCCGTTGGGCGTGATAATGAATCTCACATTGAATTTGCAAGAGAACTTGCAAGAAGGTTTAACCATTTATACAAAAATAATTTTTTTCCAATACCCGAATCTGTTTTCACGGATTCTCGTCCTTTAGTGGGCATTTTCGGTAAAAATAAAATGAGCAAGAGTCTTAATAATGCAATTTTTTTAAACGATGATGAAAATTTGTTAGAAAAAAAAATTATGTCTATGTATACAGATCCAAATAGAATAAGGGCAGATGTCCCTGGTAATGTTGATGGTAACCCTGTTTTTATTTATCATAGTATTTTTAATAGTAATCATGAGGAAGTTGAAGATCTTAAAAGTAGGTACAAGAAGGGTAAAGTAGGTGATGTTGAAGTTAAGAAGAGATTGTTTTTAGCTTTGAATAACTTTTTAAAGCCAATCAGAGATAAAAGAAGTTTTTATGAAGCTAAAAAAAAAGACTATATTAATGAAATTATTTTTGATGGTACGAACAAGGCAAGGTCTATTGCAGGTAAAGTAGTAAAAGATGTGAAAGATTTAATAGGACTTTCAAAAACTTGGAATGGAATAAAATATGGTGCTGAAAAAAATAAAAAATGAAGAATGAAAATTATTGATTTTATGCTAGACTTATAGTGGTGATTAACTTATTATTTAAATCAAACAATATTAATTATTATGGTAGATTTGCCTTTTTTATTAAGCTTTTATTAAATTCTAATAGCTTAAACAAAATGTTTCTTTTTGCATAAATAACCTCGCTGAGCACCCTTGTTACTGGTTCTGTTTTTGAGATCCTCATCCATAAAGTTGCAACAATTTCGTTATTGGTTTTTAGCAATACTTTTAATCCTCCTGAGGCATCTCCTGTTCTAATCTTAGTTTGTCTTTTACCTTCATAGTTAATGATTTCGTAATCAACTATTGATAATTCTTGAAATAACTTATTGCTTTTAATCTCTTTAATTAATAGATTCTCATAATTGCTTTTTAAAATTTCTTGATTTTCTATTTTAAGATTTGTTAAATTAGCTTTCTTAGATGATACTATTACATTGCTATAGAAATTTGTTGTATTTAAAATATCTTTTAGGTTATATTTTTCTGTATAGTGGTTTTTAGACAATTTGCACCATATTTGGTAAAGTTCTTTCATTTTTAATAATTTTACGATACTAAGTAGAGTAGTAATTGGGTCTCTTACTCTTGAAGGGTGTATTATACAACCCCCATTAGATCCCTCTCCTGAGATTTTTACAATCAATCCCTGAGCTCTTAAGTCGTCTGCCATTTCTGTTAGATTGGCTTCTCCAACTTCTACTCTATAAACTTTGGCATTGAAAAAATTTGCAATTTTTTCAATATTTAAAGATGTTGCATCATTTGTTACTATTGCTATGTTATTTTTTATTCCTGTATAATAAAGATAGCTAAGCTCTGAAATTACTACAAGTGCAAATATTTTTTGTGCTTCGATGACATTTACAGTGTTTGTGGCTTTGTCTATAAACACCAGATTTCCCCTATCTCCATCACAATCGGGTACATATCCTAGCTCAAAAGAATTGTCTTGTATATATTTTTCTTGTAGCAGCTTTTTACATTCATTTAAAGATTTCCCTTCAGGAATAATATTATGCGTAAAAATACCTATTTTGTCATTATATAATTCTATTTTCAATCCCAAAGATTCTATTAATTCTTTATCTATTGAATTAATTCTGGAGCTTCCATTCATTTCTGCTATTATTCCAATTGGATTTTTTAGTATTCTTTCCTTTAAAATTTTAATATTTTTATTGTTAATATCGTTTTCATATGCTATTTCATGTATTAATGATTTATATGCTTTGTAAGATTGGTTTTTATTGTTTTTTTCCAACTTTATTGTTTTGTTATAATATTCTAAATGAGATTTGTTTTCATTAAATTTGTTTAAAGTATTAATTAAGTAGTTTATTAACTTTTCATTTTGGCTATTATTTTTAATTTGTTTTATTATTTCATTTGTTTTTGCAGAATTTAGTACGCCACCATCGTTTAATCCTATTTTTATTCCATTGTATCCTGTTGGATTATGGCTTGCAGAGATATAAATGAAACCTTTTAAATCTTTGCTGTTTTTTGTAAAAGCCAAAATTTCAGTTATTGGAAGTATGCCAAAAAACTTAATCTTTTCTTTACTTGTTATTAATATTTTCATTGTTATTTCTGCAATAATGTTACCAGTTGGTCTTGAGTCCAATCCCAATCCAATATAGGGTTTGGATTTATTTTTAAAATAATTTGATATTGTAAAGATTATTAGTGCTATTAGTACTTTATCTTCGTTGCCTATTTCATTTTCTATTGAATTTTCATTTTTTGATTTTGCAAAGATTTTTCTAAATCCCGAAGGAGACAATATCATATCATCAAAAGCTTTTTTAAAATTTTTCATGTTAAGTGAATATTGTTTAAGCATGTAAATTTCTTCTCATTGATATTCTAGCCATATTATTGCTATAATAATCAATAATATGCTCGCTTATATTATTATACTTAAAAATTTATTTTTTTGCTTGTATTAATAGCTTTATTTTAAGGTTTTGGTTTTTACTGATGAATTTTAAGGTTGATAAAATTTTTTCTAAAACGATACTCAAAAAACTTAATTCTGGTGAAATAGGGGTTAATAATTTTGATTCCATAAAATATTTTCCTTGTGATAGTCATGAAAATATTTTTAATATTTCGGATAAAATTTCGAGGTTTAAGTTTAACAAAGGCTTAGTTGAAGATAATTTAAAAAAATATTTTTATGATTTTTCTAAATTTTTGAATTCAGAAGAAGGTGATTATTATATTTTTTCTTCTTGTGATCTTGAAAAATTAGGACTACTTCTTTTCCCATATCTTTCTTTTGGAATTTTAAATGGAGGTTCTTCAACAAGTTATTTTGATTTGGCTAAAAATAGAGGATTTAATGAAGATTTATATATGTTATGTGAATCTAAAATACTTGAATTTAAAGAAAAATTTGGAGAATTTCCAAAGGGTATAACCCCAGCTTATATTAACAAAGACGGTAGTTTTGGATTTTCATTTTTAGCCTTAAAAATCAGGCACCTTTTAATGGTTGCTAAAAGATATGAATCTTATTGTGGTAGGAGAATTAAACCTTCAATATTTCAAATGACTAGTTGCAAAACGGATGGATTTATTTCAAAATTTTTGGATGGTTTATTTGGAGATGATTTGATTAAAAGTGTAAATTTTTGCAATCTTAAAAAAGAAGATGTTTTTACAGCTGTCCAACCTTTAGTTTATTGTTATGAAAAACTGAATAGCTCTAATTATCAATATTTTACTGTCAAGGATAGTAAAAATAATAATTCTATTTTAGCTTTGCCTGCTGGTCATGGTCAAAATTTTAAAATTTTAAAAGATATTTATTTACATCTTTATGAATCTGGTAAAAGGTTTATATACATTGGTAATGTTGATAATATGGGTTTTACAATTAATTTTAAAGCACTTGCTGTAATGGCTTTGACCAATTGTTCTTCTGGATTTGAATTTAGTTTTAAAAACAAAACCGATTTTAAGGGTGGAGTATTAGCAATAAATGGTGAAAATCGTTTAACCTGTGTTGATATTGGTGGGGGAATTTCTTCAGAAATTATACAAGAGTTTGAAAATAAGGGTAATAGGCTGTTATTTAATTGTGCTACCGGGCTTTTTAATTTAGAATATTTAATAAAAAATATTGATGAAATAATAGAAAAAATGCCCATTAGAATTATAGAGCAAGATAAAGAATTTGGTAAATATATTTCGGTTGAACAAATAACATGGGAAGTGTTAAAATTAATGAAAAATCCATTAATTTTAACGGTTGACAGAAATAAAAGATTCCTTCCTGCAAAATTATTTATTGATATGTTGCTTAATAGTAATTATTTTGAAGATAAATATGGATATTATTCTGACTATAGGAGTAGAAGAAGGGTCGATAATTTTAATGCTACTAAAGATTTAGATTGTTCTCTTTCTGATTTGTTGTCAAAAGATTACGGTTTGCTTAGTGAGTATTATAGATGGACTTTTTGAAAGCTTTATCTTATTTTTTCTTTTTTTGTTTAAATTTATTTGCGACAGAATCTTTACCAGAAATAGATTATGAATATTTTAATAGGGATAAATCAGATCTTGTAGATTTGATAAAATTTTTAGGTGAATTTGATTTTCAAACTATTTTAAAAGATAGAAACTTGTTTGTCGGAATTAGAAATTTAACAAATTTTAGTAATGTTCAAGGACTTAATACTGGCGATATTAATAGAGTAAAAAAGATTAATCCGATTGGTATAATTTTATTTAGAGAAAATTTAAAAGATGCTGATCAGACAAAAAAATTGATTAGTGCGATAAAAAGTCATATTGGACATGATATTTTTGTTGCTATTGATGAAGAGGGGGGGATAGTTAGTAGGGCTAGTGAAAATAAAAAAATGGGGGTTTATAATTTCCCGGCTATGGAGTATGTAGGGAGTGTTGAAGATTTACATCTTATCTATAAAATTGGAGAAGTTCTTGCTAAACAATTGCGCAGATTGGATATTAATTTAAATATGGCTCCAGTTGCCGACATAAAATTTGTACCCCATACCCCTTTACTAAATAGAACATTTGGAGGATATTCTGCTTATAATATTGGGCTTATGGTAGAAGCTTTTATTGATGGCATGCAGAATCATGGTGTATTTTCTGCAATTAAACATTTTCCTGGATTAGGGGGAACGGCTATAGATACGCATAAATATTTGGCGTTTTTACCTTATAGTAAAAGTTTTTTAATGCTAAATAATTTTGTGCCGTTTGTTTTTGGTAGGGCTGCTAAATTTATCATGATTGGTCATGCAAATGCCCCTAAAATTTCCAAAGATATAACCAGTATGTCTAAAAGTATTGTTAATATTATAAGGGAAAATTTAAATATTACTAGTATTATGATAACAGATTCTTATAATATGGGAGCAATTACAAGAAGTTTTTCTAATATTGAAAATGCTATTAAAAAATCTTTAAGTTCAGGTGTGAATATAGTCCTTATTCCTTAGTTAAATTGTTTTAAAGTTTTAAAGATTTGTTTTTTTAGCCTTTGTCTTCGAATTTTTTATGTTATAAATATAGTAATTCCTAAATCTAAAAGAATAAATTCTTTGAAAGAAGTTGATACTTTGTAGTAAATGCTGTAGTTATTAGGTATGAAATCAATTTCAAATTTTAAGGTAATTATGGGAAAGATTGGGTAGAGAAATGCATTAGTTGTTTTTCCTGTAAATACAGTAGTTCTTAGAGTTAAATCGATTTGGGTTCCAATGAAAAATTTTATGTTAAGTGTATCAGCTAGAATTGAATATTTAGCAATGTAAATAGTGAAAGCCAAATTAAAATAAGTATTTGAAATGAAATCTTTATTTATTATTGGGATAGTAAAAAAATTTATGGGACTAAAATGTATTTCAATCCATTCATTATAAGATGTCAATATCCCGATAAAAGCAATGTATTTATAGTCTTCATTATAAAAAATAGGATTTATATAATTATGATAAATTATACCTATTTTTATTTTTTTTTTAATTATATCTTCTTTTTTAGGAAATTCCCATCGAGAAGTAGTTAATTTATTTTGAAAACAAAATAAATTAACATTAACGCTACACATTAATAAAAAGATCAATAATATGACAGTAATAGTATATTTCATTTTAATTAACAGAGCTAGCTGCTAATCAAATTATCATATAAAAATAGATTTTTTTCAACTAACTGGATTGAATATTTTGAATTAAAAGGAGCGTTTTAATACTATTAGATTATATTATATAATATAATCTAATAGTATTAAAAC